>CAZXRS010000031.1:0-14254 GCA_964642635.1 uncultured Bifidobacterium sp.
GAACATGGCCACGATGCTGGGCTTTATTGCCTGCGATGCAAAGGTGCCGCAGCCATTGCTGGAGAAGATGGTGAAAGATGCCGCCGATGCATCGTTCAATTGCATCACTATCGACGGCGATACGTCGACCAATGACTCGTTCATGCTGATCGCCACCGGCGCGGGTGAGCTGGAAGTGACGAGTGTCGAGTCCGATGAGTACCAGGCGCTAGCCGCTGCGGTAATCTGGTTGTCGCAGGAACTCGCGCAGCTGATCGTACGCGATGGCGAAGGCGCGACCAAGTTCATCACCATTCATATCGAGCAGGGCCGCGATGATGATGAGTGCCGCAAGATCGCGTATGCGATCGGTCATTCACCACTGGTGAAGACAGCGTTCTTTGCGTCCGACCCGAACCTCGGACGTATCCTCGCAGCGATTGGCTATGCCGGTATCGCTGATCTCGACGTCGGTAAGATCAATTTGTATCTCGATGACGTGTGGGTTGCGAAGAGCGGCGGCCGTCATCCGGATTACAAGGAAGAAGACGGACAGCGGGTCATGAAGCAGTCGGAGATTACTGTGCGTGTGACGCTGGCCCGTGGCGATGCGTCGGCGACGGTATGGACGTGCGATCTGTCGCATGAGTATGTGTCGATTAATGCGGATTATCGGTCCTGATCTTTGGATATGCGAACATGGGTCCCAGCTTACGCTGGGACGACGACTTTAGTGTCGTTAGCTTCGGATACGTCATCCCGGCGCAGGCCGGGATCCAGTGTCTTTCATCAGCTAACCAAAACAATATGAAAGAACTCGAACAATTCCTCCAACGCGCCGAAGCCGTACTCGCACGCGTGGAGAGACTTCTGCCTGCGCCAGTCACAGATGTCGACTGGTCTGCCTCCATCGCTTTCCGCTGGCGCGTGCCACGCGATGGTCGCGGATATCTGCAAGCAGTAAAAAACCCGGCCAGTATCCGTCTAGACGATCTGCAGAATATCGCAGCGCAGAAAGAAGCCATTGAACAGAACACCCGCCAGTTCGTCACCGGTAAGCCGGCTAATAACGTGCTGCTGACGGGCGCGCGCGGTACCGGCAAGTCGTCATTGATCAAGGCCTGCCTTGCGCAATTCGCGCCGCAAGGGCTGCGACTGATCGAAGTCGATAAAGAGCATCTGGTAGATCTGCCCGATATCGTTGAATTGATTGCGCAACGCCCCGAGCGTTTCGTGATTTTTTGCGATGACCTGTCGTTTGAAGAGGGTGAAGGCGGCTATAAGGCCTTGAAAGTCGCGCTGGACGGTAGTGTTGCCGCGCAGTCCGATAATGTGCTGATCTATGCGACGTCGAATCGCCGCCATCTGCTGCCTGAAAAATTCTCCGACAACGACACGTATAAGCATGTCGATGATGGAGATCTGCATCCGGGTGAAACGGTCGAAGAAAAAATCTCGCTGTCGGAGCGTTTTGGATTGTGGCTATCGTTCTATCCTTTCCGTCAGGATGATTACCTCGACATCGTGAAGCACTGGCTGAAGCACTTCAACGTACCGGAATCTGCATTCGTCGAAGCCGAGCCCGAGGCGCTGCGTTGGGCGCTTCAGCGTGGCTCGCGCTCAGGCCGTGTTGCGTGGCAGTTCGCACGCGACTGGGCGGGTAGGCATGCGTCGTAATCCATCATGAGCGATCTCGCTCGCCCGATCGATGTCGCCGTGGGCATCCTGATGAAGCCGAACGGCGATGTACTGCTCGGCTGCCGGCCCGAAGGCAAACCTTATGCAGGCTACTGGGAATTCCCAGGCGGTAAAGTTGAGGCCGGCGAGTCAGTGCTCGATGCGCTGAAGCGCGAGTTCCACGAAGAGATTGGCGTGCGCATCGTTTCCGCTGAACCCTGGTGCGGCGTTGAGCATGTGTATCCGCATGCGCATGTGAGGCTGCATTTCTATATCAGCCGTGTCTGGGAAGGTGAGCCGCACGCGCTCGAAGGTCAGCAACTCGCGTGGCAGGGCAGTGTGCTGGTTGAGCCGGTGCTGCCGGCAACGATACCGCTATTGGAGTGGCTGGATCGGGTACGTTACGAGGCCTGACGAAGCAGAGGTTTACTGCAGGCCCTCGTCGGGGTCTTGTTCTTCTTCTGGCGCGCCGCCGGCAATCTTGTATTTCTCTTCGGCCCATGCGCCCAGATCAATCTGCTTGCAGCGCTCGCTGCAGAAGGGGCGGTATTTGTTGGCGTCGACCCACTCGACTTTACTGCCGCAGGTCGGGCAATCAACGATAGCTACCATCACACAGCAGCGATCAGAAATTACACAAAGTGAGTTCGAAGGGCACGTCGCCCTCGTAGGGCTTCGGCTTCATGTCGCCGCCCTGACTGGTGAAGCGTATCCACAGCACGTACTTGTTGGCCGAAATCTCTGGAATAGCGCCGAGTTTTTCGTCAATGTGAACACGTAGCATCTGGTAGGAGCGTCCTTGCAGCATCTGCTGGAAGCTGCCAGCGATGGCGACGATCTGCGTGGAGCGTCCCGACTCGCGCAGTAGGCGCAACACGATGTTGATGGCCTTGAACAAGGGCTCGAGCGGACCGAACCAGCCGAGGATGTCGCTGCGGCGCTGTTCGGCGGGCAGTGATTGCCATGCGTGGTACGACGGTAGATCGAATTCACAGGCGCCGCCGGGGATGATGGTGCGCCCGCGTATGCTCATCAGCCACTCATTGTCGCGAATGTGCTGGCCGGTCTTGCCCTGCATGCCGATCAGTGCGGCGCTGGTTTTTTCTATTTCAGACAGGATCGCATCCAGCCGCGACGCCTCGACATTGGGATTGGCCTTGAAGCCGAGCAGCGTCTGTTTCTGGCGCTCGAGTTCTTGCAGCAGGTCAGATTTGAGGTCGGCGCGACCGGAGACTTCCAGCATCTCGTAGATCGTCGCGAGCGCGACGTGATGCTGAAGGGGATGGTCGTGATTGATGAAGAAGCTGAACTTGTCGTACAGGTCTTCAAGCCTCAGCAGCGTGCGAATACGCTCATTGAATGGGTATTCGTAGACGGTCAAGGGCTTTCCCCGTAAGTTGGTCAGACAATAATGGGTAGATTCTGACCGAAGCGGACGGAAATTACAAACCTTAGCCCGGTTTTTCTGCCTGTTTCCTGGTTGCCAGGCCGAGATACTCGCGGTGAAGGCGGGCAACCGCCGACTCGACCTCGTCCGAGTGACCGTCGTTGATGATGACGTCATCAGCTGCGGCCAGCCGCTGCCCGCGCGTGGCCTGGGTGGCCATGATCGCCTCGACTTGCGTAACTGAAAACCCGTTTCGCTGCATGACACGCTGAATCTGCAGCGACTCCGGGCAATCGACCACCAGCACCCGATCCACACGATCAAGCCAGCGCCCCGACTCGACCAGCAGCGGGACCACGAAAACCACGTAGCTGCCCCGCGCTTCTTGGGCGGCAGACGCGCTTTCCTGTGAGATCAGCGGATGCAGGATGGCCTCCAGCTGACGGCGCGCACCGGCATCGGAGAACACCTTCTCGCGCATCCTGGCGCGGTCCAGCGCGCCCTCTGCTGTCAAAAAGGCATCACCGAAAGCATCGCGTATCTGCGGCATCGCCAGACCATTGGGCGCGGTGAGCTGATGCGCGATCTGGTCGGTATCGATCACGCTTGCGCCACTAGCGGCGAACAGGTCGGCGACCAAGCTCTTGCCGCTGCCAATGCCGCCCGTCAGGCCGATGCAGAATGGGCGCGACACCGTCATGGATTGCCGCCCAACCAAGCGCCCATGATGTTCTGCCCGAACAGCAGCGCGACCAGTCCGGCCAGTGCGAGGAAAGGTCCGAACGGGATGGGCTTATCGCGCTGGTGCCCGCGCAGAACGATCATTAACACGCCGAAGATCGCGCCGATCAGCGAGGACAGCAGCACAATCAGCGGCAGCATCATCCAGCCCATCCAGGCGCCGAGCGCAGCCAGCAGCTTGAAGTCACCATAGCCCATGCCCTCCTTGCCGGTCGCGAGCCGGAAGGCCCAGTAGACCAGCCAGAGCAGGAGATAACCGGCGGCCGCTCCAATCACTGCATCCGGCAGCGGCACGAAAGTGCCGGACAGGTTAACCAGCAGACCAGCCCACATCAATGGCAGTGTCAGGTCATCGGGTAGGAACAGCGTGTCGAGGTCGATAAAGGTCAGCGCGAGCATCGTCCAGACCAGCAATAGCGCAGCGACTCCGTTAATGTCGCTGCCCAGTCGCCAGATCACCCAGCCCGACAACAGCGCCGCCAGCATCTCAACCGCCGGGTACCGCCATGCAATCGGTGCGCGGCAGTGGCGACAATGTCCACGTAGCCAGAGCCAGCTAAACAAGGGAATGTTCTCGACCGCGGACAGACGGTGACCGCAGGACGGGCACGCCGAGCGTGGCGCAAGCAGATGGTAATGCCCAGTGTGCGGCGGTGGCTCGTCGCGCTCCATGGCGATGAAGTTGTCAGTCTCACGCTGCAGCATCACGGGTATGCGGTGAATCACGACATTCAGAAAGCTGCCGATCAACAGTCCAATCACGCCCCAGCAGATAGCGGTCAACATGATGCCGGGCGGCGCATCAAACAGCACCGAAAACAATTCATTCATCAGACGACTGAGCCTAGCTTGAAAATCGGCAGATACATGGCCACGACGAGTCCTCCAATCAGTCCGCCCAGGATCACCATGATCACCGGCTCCATCAGCGAGGACAACGATGCGACAGCCGCATCGACCTCTTCTTCGTAAAATTCAGCGACCTTGCGCAGCATCTCATCCAGCGAGCCCGATTCTTCGCCGATCGCTGCCATCTGCGTGACCATGGAAGGAAACACCTGAGACTGTTGCATGGCGACGGTCAGGCTAGTGCCGCTGGCAACGGCAGAAGCAATTTTTTGGGTCGCCTCATGGTACACCGCATTACCGGAGGCGCCGCCGACGGAATCGAGCGATTCTACCAAGGGCACACCAGCGGAGAACATTGTGGCCAGCGTGCGGGTCCAGCGAGCGATCACGGCCTTTCGGATCACTGCCCCGAATATCGGAAGTTTCAGCAGCAGCCTGTCGGTCGCCACCTGCATCGCCGGAGAACGTTTCCAGGCACGGATGAATAAGGCTGTAGCGATCGCGACGCTGCCGAACATCATCGGCCAGTACTCGACGAAGCGATCCGACAGCCAGATCACGAACAGCGTCGGCAATGGCAGTTCTGCGCCAAAGCTTTCGAACACGCTTTTGAACGAGGGCACGACCCAGATCATGATCACGGCGGTGACGATCACAGCAACGCCCAGTACCGCTGCCGGATAGACCATCGCTGACTTGATTTTGCCCTTGAGCGCGAGCGTTTTTTCTTTGTAGGTAGCCAGTCGAGCAAGCAGGTCTTCCAGAATGCCGGCCTGTTCACCGGCGCCGACCAGATTGCAGAACAGTTTGTCAAAGTATTGCGGATAACGACGAAACGCCTGTGACAGGCTGGTGCCTGTCTCAACATCGGCGCGGATGTCGAGCAACAGCTTCGTGACTGAAGGGTTCGCATGGCCGCGCGCGACGATTTCAAACGATTGAAGTAGCGGAACGCCCGCCTTCATCATGGTTGCCAGCTGACGTGTGAATACGCACAGGTCTTTCTCTTTGATCTTGCGAGCGCGGGGTAGGGGCTTCTTTTTTAACTGCGTGATGCTGATGCCCTGCCGACGCAGCTGCAGCCTCGCCGTCGACAGATCAGCCGCACGAATCTCACCGCTACTGGCGCGTTTGAGCGCATCCTTACCTTCCCATAGGAAGAGTGTTTCGGCGGGTTTCTTTTTTTGAAGCGCAGCTTGTGACATATCGACTGTCCGTATCTCACTTAATCAAGCATTCGTACAACCCAGAATTTCATCCAGGCTGGTCAAGCCCTGCTTTACCTTCAACAGTCCGGATTCACGCAAGGTCTTGACCCCTTCGCGTTTTGTCTGCGCCTCAATTTCGAGCGCAGTACCATGTGCGAGGATGATCGCTTCAATCGCTTCAGAGACGGGCATCACCTGATAGACACCGACTCGGCCCTTGTAGCCGCTACCGCTGCAGCGTTCGCAGCCGACTGCGCGGTAAGGCGTCCAGCCGCCCAGCTCGGCTTCAGTGAAGCCAGCAGCTAGTAGCGCGTCTGCAGCAATGCTCTCGGGCTGTTTGCAACTGCATAGACGGCGCGCGAGACGTTGCGCGGTGATTAGCGTGACGGCAGAAGCGATATTGAACGGTGCCACTCCCATGTTCAGCAGGCGCGTCAGCGTAGATGGTGCGTCATTGGTATGCAGTGTCGAAAACACCATGTGACCCGTCTGCGCGGCTTTGATGGCAATGTCCGCAGTTTCAAGATCGCGTATCTCGCCTACCATCACAATGTCCGGATCCTGCCGCAGAAAAGCCCGTAGCGCGACTGGAAAGGTGAGCCCTGCGCGCTCATTGATGTTCACCTGATTAATGCCGGGGAGATTAATTTCTGCCGGATCTTCAGCGGTCGCGATGTTAATGCCCGGTTTGTTCAGGATGTTCAGGCAGGTGTACAGCGACACCGTCTTGCCAGAGCCAGTCGGACCGGTGACGAGCACCATGCCATACGGACGTTGAATGGCATCCAGCAGCAGCGTTTTCTGTTCGGCTTCGTAACCCAGTGCGTCGATGCCAAGTTGAGCCTGACTTCCGTCGAGGATACGCATGACGATCTTTTCGCCGAACAGCGTTGGCAGCGTTGAGACACGGAAGTCGATGCTGCGCGTGCCCGATACTGATAACTTCATACGGCCGTCTTGTGGTACGCGCTTCTCCGAAATATCGAGCCGGGAAATCACTTTGATGCGCGAGGCAAGCTTTTCCTTGATCGCCAAGGGTGGTTGCGCGACTTCTTTCAAGAGTCCGTCGACGCGGAAGCGGATACGGTAGAACTTTTCGAAGGGCTCGAAGTGAAGGTCCGATGCCCCCATGTTGATCGCATCGGTGAGAATCTTCTGCAGGAAGCGTACTACAGGTGCGTCATCGATTTCGCTGGAACTGGTATCTGAGGTAGTGCTATCTTCAACCAGTGCCACATTATCGAGCTCATCACCAATCAGCTCTGAAAGATTTTGCTCGGCGCTTTGCGATAGCTTGCCTATCAAATCGACTAGCTGCGGCAGCACCACCACCACAGATTCAACTGGCAACCCGGTTTGAAACTTTACCTGATCCAATGCCTGTGTCTGTGTAGGATCAGCAATGGCCACAGCGACCATGTGCGCGCGCTTAGCCAGCACGACGATACGCTGCGACTGCATCAGCTTGTCGTCGATCACACCTTTCGGCAAGGATTGCAGATCAAGCGTCGCAAGATCCAGCAGTGGACAACCGAAATGCGTCGCACAGAACATCGCCAGTGCTTTCGCCTCGACATCGCCATCGCGCACCAAGGCATCGATGAAGGGAATTTTTTCATTCGCCGCAGTGCGCTGTATCGCATCGATCTGCAGCTGCGTGAGCTTGCCCGCCTGCAGTAGTGCGCGCGGAAGGCCAGATAAAGGAGAGGGTGAGGCGGGGGAGGGGCGCATGGGTCCTCGAGCGATTCGGAGGACGGCATCATGCGGTACGCGTCTACGAGCGCGTTATGATTTGGATTGCAGATTGAGGCTTGGTCACAACAAATAGGGCGATGTTGGTGGGTTTCGCCGTGGCCTCTACCCAACCCATAAGTTCGATAAGGTCATAGGTGGGCTAGAGCCGGTGGTGACTTAGTGGCCTATGGATCCCAGCTTGCGCTAGAAGGACGGTATTGAGTGCGAAGTCTTTCAAATCGTCATCCCAGCGCAAGCTGGGATCCACTTCACACCCGATACAGCTTCACCATCTTGATCACCTGCTCTTGTACTTGCACGATCTCGATGACACAACCGGCAATCTTCATGCTGACTGAGGAATCGGGAATCTCCTGCAGCGTTTCCAGCAGCAGCCCATTCAGCGTCTTCGGCCCGTCGGTCGGCAGACTTAGATGTAGCCGTTTATTCACGTCCCGTAGCGATGTTGAGCCTTCGAGCAAACACTCACCTTGTGCATCCCAGCCAAACTGATCGGCGCGTGTCGCACCCGGCGTCGATGTCGTGAACTCACCCACCATCTCTTCGACGATGTCGTCGAGAGTCACTAATCCTTGTACCTCGCCATATTCATCGACGATCACCGCCAGCCTTTCCTGATTCTCCTGAAAGTACTGCAGTTGGGTGAACAGATCGGTCTCGGGCGGAATGTAGTAAGGAGGAGTCAGTAGCTCACGGAAGTGTTCAACCGTGAGTTCATCGACCTGATTCAGCAAAGCCATCGCTTTGCGCACATGCAGGATGCCAACGATCTGGTTGATCTCGCCATCATGCACGAGCAGCTTGTTGTGATAGCAGGTAGTGAGCTGATGCTTGATCTCGTCAACCGGCACGGAAAGATTCAGCGCCTCGATCTGCGAGCGTGGTGTCATGACGTCTTCGACCGTCACACGTTCAAGGTCGAACAGATTCAGCAGAATGCTTTTGTGCTTCACCGGAATGAAGTTGCCACCCTCAAGCACCATGGATCGCAGTTCTTCCGGCGACAGGCGCTGATCACGAATTTCGCTGCCCGTCTGCAGGCGCATCAGTTTCAGCAAGCCGCGAACAAACAGGTTCATGAACCAGATCACCGGGTTCGCAATAATGATCAGGGGCTTGATCAGGAAAGACGCTGGCAGCGCGATGCGCTCCGGATAGGTAGCACCGATCACCTTAGGTGTGATCTCGGCGAATACGATCAGAAAGAACGCGACGATGCCGGTGGCAATCGTGATGACACGCTCATGATTGCCGAAGGCCGAGATCGCCAGTGCGGTGACCAGCGCCGTAATCAGCGAGTTCACCAGGGTGCTGCCGATCAGAATGAAGGCCAGCATCCGGTCGGTGCGGTCCAGCAGCCACAGCGTGGCCTGAGCCAGCTTGGAGCCACGACGCGCAAGGTGTTTGATGCGGTGGCGGTTTAGCGCGAGCAGAGCGGTTTCGGAAATGGCAAAGAAGGCCGAGGTTAAGACCAATGCGACCAGAGCGACGATTTGCACCCACAAGGGGATGGAATCCATGGGGATAGGCTGATTAACGGAAACAGCCCATTATACGAAATGAAGTGCGGTTCGCTTGGGGAGTGGTCGGAAACACGGACGTTCAGCAAAAGATGAAAGCCAGCATGGCCGGGTCATCAATCAGATGGTTGATCGCATAGATCGAGAGTCGGAAGTACAGCACCGTAAGTACCTCAGTGACTTCTTGCCAATTCATCGGTAGGAGTCAGGGCTGACGATTGACGATACGGCAGCGCTGAATGTCGCAGGCAGTAGGCAGTGACGAGCGGTACTCGGGAAACGCCTTCAACAGTTTAGGGTGTCGGGTGAAACATTGATGACCTTTGCCATCGTGATAGTAAGACAGCACATCGACGCAGCGTCGCGAGTGTGCGACTAGTCCATAAAAGTGTCCCATTTCATGAGACAACACCATTTGCAGCGTATCCGCCGCATCATGCGTGGGATTGCGTTGGTTCAGCAGGTGAAAAGCCTGCGTCCCGAGCGATAGCCTTCGCGCAGTTAGATTGGCCAGCCCAAACGGACCGACCGTCGGTGCAGTGTCCCAATAAACGATGACGTTGCCAGCACCTATTTGCTGGGATGCGGTCGACAGCGAGACCTCGGCAGGTAGACCGCACTTAGACCACTCGGCCGCGGCTTTACGGAGTAATTCGAGCACCTGTTGTTCCCGGAACCATGGCGGCGAACCGGCATGCACATAGCTGAAGCTGAAAGCGTTGGCGAGCGCAGGCCTGTCTTGTCCATCACCCCAGGTGGCGATATCCGATGCCTGACATTGCCCGATCTCCAGATTGCGCAGTCGCGCGTCGCTCATAGCTGTTTGCGTCATGCAAGCCATTACTACGACAGCAAAGACCCGGAGGCCGAATAATGGAAGCCAAGTGACGCGCATCAATGGTTTCTGACAGAGATATGTCGTTGGTTGTCTTGAAAAGCCATCGAACCGAGCAGAGCATGGCCTGTAAAGTTTTGAGGCCCTCAGATTATACGGGGCTGGTAGATTCGCTGAACCACTGGTGGTTAGATGATTTATGCGATTACTCAGTAGTGGTTGCCGTTAGATGGAACATCGAGAGACGTCGAAAAAATAAAAAAGCCTCGCGATAAGCGAGGCTTAGTATTACCCGGCATGTACCCATGCCCAGCATCTGGACATGAGGTTTTGGAGCTGAGTAACGGTGTGTCGAGTACCTAATCGTTAAAAGGCTAAATTAGGACTTCTTGCCGTAAACAATCGCGCAGCGCTTGCGGCCGATCACGAAAGAATGCTCAACATAGTCGATTGCAACGACTTCGGTAAAGCCGACTTTTTTCGCGATCTCAACTGGAGAAGCGCGATCCTCGCCTAGAGGGCCAAATCCCAGAAAATAAGTTTCGCAAGCTTCGGTCTTGATGGCATTTTGAAGGTCGACCTTCGAGATGTCGACGGTATTACCAGCCGGAGTTTGCGCGGTTGAGCAAGCACCCAACATGACTGAAGTGACAAGCGAAGCTACCAATACTGCTGTCTTCACGGTATTTCCTTTCATATAAGTATGTGTTGAAGATGATAACTAGAGACTGTAGCCAGCACATCCAGCCTGAATGCAGAGGCGGGGTAGGATTATGTGTCACGTCTAAGTTACAGGGTAACACACGATTATAAAAACTAGATTTTTAGAGCGTAGCGTTGAACCAAGCGAATTGAAGTTCTAAATACCAGATTGGTCTCGGTGGAATGAGAGATTGAGCGACGTTTGACCAACTTTTTCTACGCAATTCCAAATACAAAAAGCCCCCGTTATTGCTAACGAGGGCTTTGCTTTCTTGGTGGCCCGGGGCGGAATCGAACCGGGATCTGGATGCCGAATCCGGCCGTCAAAGTTGCTTGGGCCAAGCTCTGGCGGTATGAAATACCCGCAGGATCTCGACGCTGCCGTTTTTGATTCGATATGGAACGATGTAGGGGTAGTGGGTGATGACCAGTTCTCGTGTACCGGTGACCCTTCCCGCTCTACCTAAATGTGGGTGTTCTTTCAGTTGCTCCACGCTGGTGAGGACGTGCGTGAAGAAGGCTTTGGCGCTAGCGGGACTTTCTTTGGCGATGTAATCGGCTTCGTCCGTCAAATTGGCCAGCGCTTTCGCCAGCCACTTAACTTGCATACTTCTTTATGGCTTTGGCGAGATCTTTATCCGATGCAAATTCCCCGGCATCAGCTTCTTTTAATGCTTGTTTGATTTCCTTGATTTGCCAAGCCTCAAGCTCGAGATAACGTTCGAGGGCTTCTGCGGCCAGGAAAGATTTGGAGCGATTGGTGGCGGCGGCTAGTTTTTCTAACTGACTTTTGGTCTTGGCGCTGACCCGCAAGGTGAGAACTGAGGATTCCATGAGGACCTCCAGAAATACAATGTATACATTGTATGCCAATGAGTTAAAACAAAAAAGCCTCAGCACGCATGCTGAGGCTTTCAGGAACAACTTGGTGGCCCGGGGCGGAATCGAACCACCGACACAAGGATTTTCAATCCTCTGCTCTACCGACTGAGCTACCAGGCCAAGAGGCGGGAGTATAGCAAAACATTCTCTGTTTGCAAAGCTGCGGCCGGGCCTTTGGATGCCCAAGGCTATAATGAATGCATGAACATTCGCTGCGATATCTGCGTTATTGGCGGGGGCGCCGTCGGCAAGACCGCTGCGTTGGCATTGGCGCGTGCCGGCCTTGATGCGGTGCTGGTGACGCCTGCACCGTTGTCAGCGTCATCGTCGACGCTCGGCGATTGGGACCTGCGCGTATTCGCGCTAAACCACGTCGCTCACACACTGCTGTCCTCACTCAAGGTGTGGGACGCCATGGACGCAGAACGCATTGCGCCGGTCGATGCGATGGCCGTGCATGGAGATGGTGGTGGTACGGTCGGGCACTTGGGATTTGATGCCTACGGCGCGCGCGTGGATGCATTGGCCTGGATTGTCGAAGATAAGAATCTCAACAGCGCGTTGGATTCTGCCTTGCGATTCGCCTCGGGGTTGCGCATTGTCCAAGGCACGGCCGTCTCGCTCGAGGTCGATGAGCAACTCGCACACATACAACTCAACAACGGCGATCAGATCGAGTGCACGCTGGTGGTTGGTGCTGATGGCGCGAATTCATGGGTGCGTGCGCAGGCCGATATCGATATCGGCTATCGCTCCTATGGCCAGCGCGGTGTCGTCGCAAATTTTGCCTGCGAGTTTCCGCATCATGGTGTGGCCAGCCAGTGGTTCCTTGGCGAACAGGGCATCGTAGCCCTACTGCCCTTACCGGGTGAGCGTGTGTCGCTGGTATGGTCAGCGCCGGATCGGCTTGCCGAGTCGCTGCTTAACGAGTCGCCTCAGCAGTTGTGTGAGCGACTGCAGCAGCTACCAGAGCAGACGCTGGGCCAATTCACGCTTTTGCCGCCTGCTTCGCCCAAGGCATTCCCCTTGCAACTGATTCGCGCGCAGTCTGTGGTGGCATCGCGCATCGCACTGATCGGTGATGCAGCCCACGCAGTACATCCGCTTGCGGGGCATGGGATGAATCTTGGTTTCGGTGATGTCGACGGTTTACTGGCTGCGCTCGAAAAACGCGATCAACCGCAGGACTGCGGTGACGCGCGCACGCTCGCCCGTTACGCGCGTAGTCGTAAAGAAGAGGTGCTGTTGATGCAGGTAGCTACCGATGGTCTGCAGCGACTATTCTCTTCCGAGCTGGGGCCGATGCGTGCGATTCGCAATATCGGTATGACAGCGCTCGATAAGCTGCCTTTCTTCAAGCGCCGATTGATGGTTCATGCCTTCGGCCGTTCTCTCTACTCTACCCACAGCGAAAGATGATGATGAATAAATTCCGCTGGTTCGCGCTATTGGCCGGCCTGTTGTTTTCCACTGCAGTACTCGCGCAAGGTCAGGAAGTAAAAATCAAGAAGCTGCTGCAGAGCCGTCTTGGCTCTGATGCGCCGGTCGAAACAGTCACAAAGACGACGTACAGCGGTCTATATGAAGTCAAAGTGGGCAATGAAATTATCTATACCGATGCAGAAGCGCGTTATGTGTTCATCGGTCGGATTATTGATTCCGAAACCTCGAGGGATCTCACGCAGGCCAAACTCGATGAGATGAATCGCGTGAAGTTCGCTGAGCTACCACTGGACCTCGCCACCAAGTCCGTGAAAGGCAATGGCAAGCGCGTGATTGCGGTGTTCGAAGATCCTAACTGCGGTTATTGCAAACGCTTCCGTAAAAATCTGGCAGACGTGAAAGACATTACGGTCTATACCTTTATCTATCCCATCTTGGGCGAAGACTCGGTGAAGAAGGCAAAGAATCTGTGGTGTGCGCCGGATCGGGCCAAGGCCTGGGATGACTGGATGCTCGACGGGAAAGCGGCACCCCAGGCACCGGATTCCTGCACCACGGCAGCCATCGACAAGGTGGTTGAGCTGGGCAAGAAATATCACGTGACGGGCACGCCGACCATTATCTTTACCGATGGTTCGCGGATTCCAGGCGCAATTGATGCGAAGTCGCTTGAGAATAAATTAGCGCAAGTGAAGTAACGTCATCGTCGGTGGGTTTCACCCAACCCACCGAATTTCGCTCTGAATTCCCCTCATCACTTGAAAATCATTCATCCTTAGCCCGCGCTTTCTGGCACGAACGAGACCGCTTCTTCCGCTAACATCTCCGCATAACAAAATAAGGAGATGCCCCCATGTTTCGCGCCATCCTGCTGAACAAGAACGACGACGGATCGACACGCGCCGAACTTGCACAGATCGATGATGCACAACTACCGCCTGAGGGCGATGTCGTTGTTGCGGTCGACTACTCAACCATCAACTACAAAGACGGCTTGGCCATCACTGGCAAATCGCCGGTGGTGCGCAAGTGGCCGATGGTGCCGGGCATTGATGGCGCGGGCACCGTGATCACGTCGTCGCATCCCAATTGGTCGCAGGGTGACAGTGTGCTGCTCAATGGTTGGGGTGTGGGTGAGTCGCATATGGGATGTCTGGCCGAGCGCGCGAAGCTGAAGGGTGAGTGGCTGATACCTCTGCCTAAGGGCATGTCGCCACGCACGGCGATGGCGATCGGCACGGCTGGTTATACCGCCATGCTATGCGCGATGGCACTG
>CAZXRS010000032.1:0-14076 GCA_964642635.1 uncultured Bifidobacterium sp.
GGCTTTCCTGCCGCCGACCCTGATCGCGAGTATCTATGGAATGAACTTCCGGATATTGCCGGAGTTGAACTGGAGTTTTGGCTATCCGTTCGCGATCGCGCTGATGCTGGCCAGCGCGGTCACACCGTTCTGGTACTTCAAGAAGCGGGGATGGTTGAGGTGATGTGGTTGGATTAATGCGATGGGTCCCAGCTTGCGCTGGGACGACCGTCCTAGCACGACCGTCCCACGGCTAGGCTTGCAAGCCTAGCCGCTTCGGCAGGCGCAACGCATGCGTTGCGAAACCCCTGCCTCACCCCAGCGTAAGCTGGGATCCACGATTTATGCGACCAGCTTCGCGAAAGCCCCACGCGCCGCCGCAACCGTCTCATCAATCACCGCGTCGGTATGCATTGCCGACACGAATCCCGCCTCGAACGCCGATGGTGCCAGATACACGCCAGCATCGAGCATCGCGTGGAAAAATTTGTTGAATCGGTCTTTGTCGCAGCCCATCATCTGTGCATAGTTCTGCGGCACTGTCGCATTGAAGTAGATACCGAACATACCGCCGACTGAGTTCGCGGTGAACGCGATGCCCGCGTCTTTCGCTACGTGAGTGAGTCCGTCGACCAACTTCTTGGTCTGCGCGCCGAGATGCTCGTAGAACCCCGGCTGCTGGATAATTTTCAGCGTGCTCATACCCGCTGCGACAGCGACTGGGTTACCCGACAACGTGCCGGCCTGATATACCGGACCAAGCGGTGCAAGATGCTTCATCAGATCGGCGCGACCGCCGAACGCCGCCACCGGTAGACCTCCACCAATCACCTTGCCCAGCACGGTCATGTCCGGCTTGATGCCGTAGATCGCTTGCGCACCGCCAAGCGCGACACGGAACCCTGACATCACTTCATCAAACATCAGGATCGCGCCATGCTTGGTGCACAGCGTGCGCATGGTCTGCAAGAATTCTTTTGTTGCCGGCAGCAGGTTCATGTTGCCTGCGACCGGTTCGACGATCACGGCAGCGATTCGGTCACCCATCTTGCCGAAAGCATCTTCGAGTTGAGCGCTGTCGTTATAGTCGAGCACCATCGTGTGTTTCGCGAAATCTTCCGGCACGCCAGACGAGGTTGGATTGCCGAACGTGAGCAGGCCACTGCCGGCCTTGACCAGCATGGAGTCTGCGTGGCCGTGATAGCAGCCTTCGAACTTGATGACCAGGTCACGTCCGGTCGCGCCGCGCGCAAGGCGCAAGGCGCTCATCGCTGCTTCTGTACCCGAGGACACGAGGCGAACTTGCTCGATCGACGGCACGATCTTGCAGATTTCTTCTGCCATCAGGATCTCGCCCTCAGTCGGCGCGCCGAACGACAGTCCGTTCGCTGCAGCAGTCTGCACCGCACGGATCACGTCCGGATGCGCATGACCAACGATGGCCGGGCCCCAGGAGCCGATATAGTCGATATAGCGTTTGCCGTCTGCATCCCAGAAGTGAGGGCCTTCTGCGCGAGTGATGAAACGCGGCGTGCCGCCAACTGAGCGGAAGGCGCGTACGGGTGAATTCACACCACCGGGCGTGCTCTTTTGCGCGCGTGCGAACAGGGTATCGTTATGGGACACGGGAACCTCTCTCGATGAAATGTTGTGATTATTCGTTGGCCGCGTCAGCATCAGGCTCACGCGCCCAGAAGTAACGGTCGGGCACCAGTTTGCCCATGCCAAGGCGCTGCGCATGGGTCAGTGCTGCATTCGTGAATTCCTCAGCTTCGAACACGGCTTCGGGCGCATCAAGTCCATTAGCAAGCATCGCCGTGATGGTCGCCGATATGGTGTTACCCGCGCCGATGAAAGGTCCTGCTTGCCTCTGCCAGCTATCGGTCCGGATCACGCCCTCGCTACCAAACAGCACATTGCTGACATCATGTGCATCGCCTGGCGTGCCCGTAACGAATACGAATTCACACCCGAATTCAGTTAACTGCAAGGCATCCACCTCGAGCATGCCCTCATCACTCGTCTCGCGCCAGGTCTCAGCCAGTCTAGACAGTTCGTCGGCGGATACTTGCAGTAGCGTAGTTTGCGGCACCAGCAACTCGCGCAACGCAAGCAGCAATTCTTCATCGATGTCCTTTTCCGGCAGCGTGGTCGAGAAAGGATCAAGCACCAGCGGAATGTCCGGATAGTCGGATACGATTTCAGCGATAACAGAAATGGTCTCGATATTACCGACATAGCCGACTTTGAATGCGGCCACAGGCATATCCTCGAGCAGCAGCCGAGCCTGATCGGCGACCCAGTCAGGATCGACCGGTTGTATGTCTTCAGTGCCGGTGGTGTCACCTATGGACAGCGCAGTAATCACCGATACCCCGTGGCAGCCCATCGCCGCGAAAGCGGCGAGATCGGCCTGAATGCCGATCGCACCGACCGGATCGGCGATACCGAAGGTCAGGACGAGCGGAGAAGATTGGATTTGCACAGGGAAAGCATTAAGATAGCTGACTGTGCATTTTACTTTAAGGGCTGTGCCGTGAGTGATAACAAGACAACCGAGCAAGAATTCAAGACCTGGATGTGCCTGATTTGTGGCTGGGTCTACGACGAAGCGGCAGGCCTGCCCGATGAAGGCATCGCACCAGGCACGCGCTGGGACGATGTGCCTATGAACTGGACTTGCCCGGAATGTGGCGCGCGCAAGGAAGATTTCGAGATGGTCGCGATCTGATCTTGCTGAAAGAACGGTGGGTGTAGCCTTCGGCGCTACCCACCACCCTCTCAAATCGAACATTGAACGAATGTTCGTCATTCGCAAACTCGCAGCCCATGCTTAGTTGAGGCAAACGAGTCGCTGTCTGCATCGATCTGTCGTTAAAACACCGACATTGAACGAAGTTTGATTTTTCATTGTTTTAACTAGTTGCTCTTTTTGTTACAGTCCGCGCCGTTCCTTGATCACGTTCAACGGAGGGGCCATGGGCACACCACAAGACGGAGCACAGATACTCGTCATCGATGACAGCAGTACGATCCGTCGTTCTGCTGAAATCTTTCTCTCGCAGGCCGGGTATTCGGTGCTACTCGCCGAAGATGGCTTCGAGGCGCTCGGAAAAATCGTCGACAGTCACCCGGCGCTAATTTTCTGCGACATCCTGATGCCGCGCCTTGATGGTTTCCAGACCTGTGCTCTGGTTCGCCAGAGTCCTTCCTGTTCATCCATTCCAGTAGTCATGCTGTCTTCGCGTGACGGCGTGTTCGATCGCGCACGCGGTCTGCTCGCCGGCGCTTCCGCCTATCTCACCAAACCTTTCACCAAAGACAGCTTGCTGCAAGCGGTGCGCGCGTACGCGCTGACACCCCGTGCAGCAGCCTGACCCCTGAACCCCTAATCAGCACTGCGACCCATGCCGATCAAGCACATCCTCGTCGTCGATGACTCGCCCACCGAGCGCCATTACCTGTCCGATTTGCTGAGCCGCCATGGCTACAGCGTCAGTACCGCCGATAACGCGGAAGCAGCCATGCTGCAGATACGCAGTCATCCGCCGCAACTTATTCTGATGGATGTCGTGATGCCTGGTCTCAATGGTTTCCATGCGACGCGCGAAATCTCCAAAGATCCGGCGATGGGCAACGTACCCATCATTATTTGCAGCAGCAAGCATCAGGAAACCGATCGTATCTGGGGCTTGCGGCAGGGCGCGCGCGAGTATCTGGTCAAACCCGTAGATCCGGAGCAGTTGCTGCAAAAGATCGCCGCGCTGTCGCGTTCTGTTGCCTGACGAGGATGCACGCGTCATCTGCTTCACCGTCGGGCACGCTGCGTGAATTCCAACAGCAACTCACACAGCGCATGCAGCAGGCGCACCGCGAGCATGCGGCAGCTCAGTCCTGCATGGCCATATCAACTGGCACGCGGCGTTGGTTATTCGATCTGGCGCACACCACCGAGTTGCTGCCGCTCACAGACCTCACGCCCGTACCTTTCACGCGCGATTGGTACCTTGGTCTGATTAGCCATCGTAGTCAGCTAACCGGCGTGATTGATCTCGAGGCCTTCGCCGGTGCGTCGCAAGCTCAATGGCAAACAGGTGACCGCTTGCTTGCGTTGTCCCATGCCTTGTCGATTCGTTGCGCGATTCGCGTGGTGCAAGTGATAGGCATTGTCGATCGTAAGCGATTCATCGAAACGCCCGTGGACACCCTGCAGGTTGACTGGTGTCCGCGAGCCTATGTAGACACCGAAGGCCTTCACTGGCATTGGGTCAATCTGCCAGCGCTGATGAACACTCCCGCCTTCCTTGATATCGCACGGCGCTAAGCGTCGAAATTCTTTACACCGGAGTCTTCGATGGATCCTGAAAGCTTGAACGAACTGACGAGCGTGGGCAAGCCGCGAGAACGCTCACGCTTAATTGAAAGACTCAGTCATTGGCGAATCAATGGCCGATGGTTGCAAAACAATGACCCTCAGCATTGGGACTGGTTGCAGCGCTGGTCATTGCCTGCAAGCCTGAAAATCATGCAGATGGCACTGGCCATTGCACTGGTCGCGCTGGCTGGTCTGGCCTGGCTATATGCCAGCGTCACCATCACGGCATCGGTGAAAACGCAGATCGCTGGTGAGCTAGTGATGCATTCACAGCGGCTAGGCAAGGCCGCACCGAATGCGATCCAGGGCAACCGTGATGCCTTCCGCCAGCTTGAGCACAGCCGTGCCGAGATCAACCGCGCGCTCGAGGTGCTGGCCAAAGGTGGCGACTGGCACGAGCAGCATTTGCCGTATGCCGACGATGAATTGTCCGCGAAGATCGCGACGATACATCAAGCATGGCAGCGCTCTGACCAAGCGGCAGCACAGTTGCTCAACCTAGAAAAGCAGCTGACCGGCTTTCGCGGCGTTTTGCAGAAACTGAACACACTCAATCCTGTACTGCTGGAATTGGCAGAGCAGGTAGCTACACTACAAGCGCAGAGCGGTGCATCGCCACGCGAAATTGCCGCTGCCGGTCAGCTGGTGATGCTCACGCAGCGCCTTGGCAAGAGCGCTAACGAATTCCTGACGCCAGATGGTATCAATCAGGACACCGCATTTCTGCTCGGTCGCGACGCCGGTACCTTCGAAGATATTGTCAACGGCTTTCTCGATGGCAGTCCGATGTTACGGCTACCTGCCACCACGAACGCGGATGCGCGTGGTCGACTTACCGAGCTTCGAGCGCAGTTCGCCACGTATCACCGTGAACTGGCCGCTATTCTTTCCAACCTGAAGCATTTCATTACAGCCAAGGAGGCAGAGCGCAGGATATTTGCCGACAACGAAGTTTTGCGTGAGAGTCTGCTTGATCTGCAGGAGATCAATCGCAGCAGCGAGAGCGGTGGGTGGATGCGCTGGGCGCTGACGGTAATGGCGGCACTGTCTTTGCTGCTTGGCGTGCTCGTCGCAGCATTGCAATTGCATCAGAGCCGACAACGTGCCACCGGTGCCGAGCGCGCGCGCCAGCTTGCTGAGGAACAAAAACAGAAAGCGCTGGCCGACGAAGAAGAGGCGCGTCGCGTGAATCAGCAAAATCAGGCGGCCATTCTCCGTCTGATGAATGAGTTGCAGGAAGTGGCCGAAGGTAATCTGACCATACAGGCGACCGTGTCTGAAGACATCACCGGCGCCATCGCCGACTCGGTCAATTTCACCCTCGACGAATTGCGTCGTCTGCTCACTCAGGTCAGGGGAACTGCGCAGAAAGTTGCGGGTTCATGCTCGACCGCACAGGGAATCTCGGGTGACCTGCTTGAGCTGGCTGCGCGGCAGTCGCAAGAGATTCAGCAGACCGGGCAGGCGGTATTACAAATGACGCAGCGAATTCATCAGGTATCACGCGCCGCGAGCGAATCGGCCGATGTCGCACAGGCCTCGGTGAACGCAGCTGCGCAGGGCGAAGGCGCCGTGCAGGACGCCATCGCCAGCATGCAGCAGCTGCGTGAGCAAATGCAGGAGAGCTCCAAGCGAATCAAGCGGCTTGGCGATTCCTCTCTCGAGATCGGCGACATCATTGATCTGATCGCCGGCATCACTGAGCAGACACAGGTGCTGGCACTGAATGCGGCCATACAGGCCACCTCGGCCGGAGAGGCAGGCCGCGGCTTTGCAGTGGTGGCCGACGAGGTGCAGCGACTCTCCGAGCGCTGCGGCGATGCTGCGCGGCAGATCTCGCAGTTGGTGAAGACCGTTCAGGTAGACGCTCAGGAAGCGGTAGCCGCCATGGAGCGTTCGACGCAGCGCGTCGTCGACGGCGCACGCCGTTCTGACGCTGCTGGTGCGGCACTGGCCGAGATACATCGAATCTCGCATCATCTCGCTGACCTGATTCGCGGTATCTCTGCTACTGCCGGCGAACAGACCACGCTGGCCGATCGCGTTGCGCATAACATCGACAGCATCCTGACCGTCACCGAGCATACCCGCCAAGGTACGCAGATGACTGCGTCCTCGGTGCAAGAACTAGCGAGCCTGGCCGCCGAGCTCGGCAGCGCGATCGATCGCTTCCGTATCGATAGCTGATTCGGAATCTCAAGTATGCCGTCACTCGCCGATACATCACAGCACATCTGCGCCAGCTTGCCTGCGCTGACCGACGAGATTACGCGCAGCCTCGCTGAACTTGCGAAACAGCTAGACACGATCGCGCTTCCTGATCGTGATGCTGATGTCGCTATGCAGGTGGATGTCGCGCAGCGCTTATCCGAGGTGCGCGGCGCCTTGCTGATCATTGATCAGCAAGGACTTGCGGCGCTCGTGCACTTGCTCAGGACGCAGCTGCTGAGCTGTAGCAAGTCCGGCAAAGTACGGGCTGAAGAGATCGCGAAAGCCGCACGCGAAGTTCACATGGTGATGCGCAGCGCGCTTGGCGGACTGCTGCGCGGAAGATCAGTGTTTACCAGAGATCTACTCGATTGCTGGAAACATCTGGCTGCGCTCGATGACGCGACAAACTTGCATCCGTCTGCATTGGTATCGCTGCAGCTCGACATGAGCATGTTGCCATTGCTGCCGCCTGACACTGCGACCGGATGGGGCCTAGAGGAATCCGAGCCAGCCTTACTGGCTTTTCTGCGCGCGCAAGACGATGTGCAACGCAGCTCAGCCGCACTGCGCATTGCCGACATTCTTTCGCACGCATTTGCAAGGGCAGTGGATATCGACGAGCGCGCGCGCTGGCTCGCGCTGCGTGCCTACCTGATCGAGTTTGCGCAGACCGGCGGCGATCTGATCTGCGCGAAAAAAATCGTCGCCGGCACCACACGTGCGTTGCGCCAACTCGGGCAGTGCGCATTAGCACTCGCACCACTCGCGCGCGAGGCCTTGTTCGAACTGGCGCAGCGTGAGCTGCTCAGCAATGAAGCTTGCCAGGTCGCGCA
Organism: uncultured Bifidobacterium sp.; assembly: GCA_964642635.1. GTDB lineage: Bacteria > Pseudomonadota > Gammaproteobacteria > Burkholderiales > Burkholderiaceae_D > Pernthalerella. The sequence goes on from CAZXRS010000032.1 coordinate 7,399, forward strand.
GCTGTTCGATCTGGACCGGCAATTTGCCGCCCGTGAAGAGCGTCGCATTGCGTGGTTATTTGACGATCCGTCAGCCAGCTCATGGAGTGCGGCGATAGCCGCCGCTATCGCTGCGGTTGAGACCGAGGTCGATCAATTGCGTGATGCCGATCTCTGGCGCGTCCTGGCCGAAGCGGCAGCCGGTAACTCAAGGTTTGCGGTGGCCGAGGAATGGCTACGCGAGATCGCTGCAGAGCCCGCTCACTACGAACCCGTCTGTCTGGCCATGTTGCTGCTTTGCCTGCACGCCTGCGCGCAGGAAAGCAATCAGCCACTTGATCCTCTGGCCAGTCTGATGAATGCGGCTCACGAAACAGAGACACTGCCGGCGCTGCAAGCATGGTGGCAATCGGTATTTGCTGATCAACTGATGTTTAATTTATCTGCGGCTCTGGGTTCGGACATGCTCAATGCTGAGCAATTGCTAGACACCGCCAACAACGTTGATGATGCTCGACGGATAGCCCTCGCTACATTAACTCGTATTTCCGGCGCATTTCACCTGCTCGGATTCGTTGACCAGTGCGAAGCAGTGCGCGTGCTATACGCCCATCTCGATACAGACCATACCTCCGGCAATGTGTTCGACGATCAAACCTCTTTGCAATGGGTAAAACTACAAGCATCCTTTGGTCTGCTTCCGTGGCGGGCGCTCTCATGGCGTACTCAGCCTGATGCACCAGATGTCGGCGAGGAAGTGCCGCCGCTCGTTATTGACCGCACAGAAAGCCTGCATGCGATCTTCATTGATGAAGCGGGTAGTCTGTTACGCGACTTGAGAGTCCATGCCAGCTCATCGGATCATTCAGCATTGATGCATACGGCACATACACTGGCCGGATGCTCGTCGACGGTCGGTGCGATTGGCATGGCTGAGCTCGCGCTTGCGCTTGAAGAGGCGCTTGCACTTAGAGTCGACGTAGAGCCAGATTCGTCATTGCTGGACGCTACGGTCGACGCTCTTTCCAGGATGCTCGCAGAATTTTCAGTCAGCGGTCATTGCATGACTGATTCTCAGCTGGCTGAGTGTTGGCGAGCCTCTATACCGCAGCTGCATTTCACGGTTATCTCTGAGCATGACATAGATAGTATTGACCAGCAGATCACACAGCCACTCGACGATGAACCGGCTGACATGCTGCAAGCTCTCTCCCTCGCTGAAGTGACGAATGAATCAGGCATTGCACCCGATGCCTTGCCAGTTGACGAACAAGTAGATGCTTACTCGCCGCTAGAGCTTACAGTCTCCGATACGCCACTTGATGCTACCGATGCCGAAGGAGAATTGCTGGCGATTTTCAATGAAGAGGCCGCTGATTTACTGCCGCAGATCGAGCAGGCAGTGCGCACATGGCAGCGCCAGCCAGATGATCGCGAGCAGCCGGCAAGTTTGCTGCGCGTACTGCATACGCTCAAGGGCAGTGCGCGTATGGCCGGCCAACACACGCTCGGCGAAGACTTTCATCAAGCCGAGGCCGAAATTGGAGCGCTCGCGCAGCAGGCGCCTTCCGCGGTTGCTGCTCAGCTACCGGCGCTGCTGGAGCGGGTGGATCAATGGCTACACTCTCTATCGGGGACATCACCGCCGGCTGTGAATGACACGCCAGCGTCGCCAGAGAATCTGCTAACAGATTCGCCGCAACTGCATGAAACGCCTTCGCCCATGCTGCGTGTGCGAGCCGACCGGCTCTCGCAGTTCGCGGATTCCAGCGCTGAAATCTGGTTGGGCAATGCCCGCCTGCGTGAGGGTTTGCAAGAGCAAAGACGCACGGTGGCTGAATTGTCCGACGATCTGGCTCGATTACGTTCGCAATTGCGTGAGCTGGAGATCGAGGCTGAGTCACGCATCCTGTCGCGTGCGACGCAGGGGTTGGCATCAGATTTCGACCCACTCGAATTCGATCGTTACACGCGCCTCCATGAGCTGACGCGGATGATGGCTGAGAGCATCACCGATATCGCTGGCGTGCAACGCGGCATGGCGCGACAGATCGAAAGCCTGAGTGCAGCTGCATCCGCACAAGCACGCGACCTCCGCCGTCAGCAGTCTGAGTTGCAGGCATTGCGATCGCAACCGCTGCGAAGCGTTGACGGACGACTGCGGCACTTGCTGCGGCAGGCAGCGCGTGAAGCCGGCCGCGATGCTGAATTACTGATCGAAGGCGGCGAGGTCGAGATCGAGCGCGGGATGCTTGACCGCTTAATGGGTCCAATCGAGCACCTCTTGCGTAATGCCGTCGTGCATGGCATTGAGCCGCCGGACCTTCGCGAGCGAATCGGCAAGCGTGGCGCTGGCCTGATCACGCTTCATGCAGCGCTGGCTGGCAACGAGTTGCGGCTGACACTATCTGATGACGGACGGGGGCTTGATCTGGTCCGCATTCGTGAGCGCGCTCTGGCGATCGGCTTGTTGCCCGAGGCAGATTTATCACCACGCGCGCTGGCCGCACTTATATTTGAGCCAGGATTTTCGACGGCTAGTGAAGTTACGGCGCTGTCCGGCCGAGGTATTGGTATGGACGCGGTGCGCGTTGAGCTGCAGGCACTGGGTGGTCATATTGATGTCGATAGCGAGCCGGGGAAAGGCTGCCGATTCTTCATCAGGCTGCCGGCAGCGATGGCCAGCGTACAAGTGATGCTAGCGACGGCGGGCCGACACCGCATCGCGTTACCGGCAACGCTGTTACAACAGGTTTTACATATTGATCTGGCACAGATCAAATCGCTTGATGACAGAAATTGGATCGCCTGGCAAGGCAGAGAAGTGCGCTTGCTGCATCTCGGGCATACCCTGGGAGGTGCTTCGGCAGCTACCGATGATGCGCGTATGCCGGTTGCCGTATTGCGCGATGGTGAGAAAGTGCTGGCAGTGCATCTTGATACTATCGACGGACAGCGTGAGGTGATCGTCAAGCATCCGGGCGCACAGCTTGCGCAGGTGCCGGGACTGGCGGGCGCCATCTTGCTTGGCGATGGAAGTATCGCCTTGATCATTGATCCATTCCGCTTGCCCGCGCTCGCCTCGGTTGCGGTGCCTACGACACAAACAAAGCGTGCGCCACTGGTCTTGGTTGTCGATGATTCGCTGACGGTGCGTCGCGCAAGCCAGCGACTTCTGGAACGCCACGGTTACGCAGTAGCCCTTGCACGGGATGGCGTCGAAGCCATGGAGTCTTTGCAGCAGCGGCGTCCGGCCGCGGTTCTGCTCGATATCGAGATGCCCCGTATGGATGGCTTCGAACTACTTTCTGCACTGCGCGACGATGCGCACTTACTTTCTTTACCGGTGGTGATGATCACCTCACGCATCGCTGAGCGACACCGTGAGCGTGCGATGGCGCTGGGTGCGACCGCCTACATGGGCAAACCTTTCGACGAAGATGCATTGCTAGCCATGCTGTCGAAATTGTGTGAGACAGAGGATGTCGTGGACAATGAGTAAGTTCTGGCGCCGTGTGCCTGGGTGGTGAGTGAGGCAGCAAAATGAAGAAAAAGCATACAAGACTGCATCTGCGATACTTTCCGTTCGCTGGTTATGCGACCTTCTTCACCACTTCATATCTCGATAAAGTTTTCTTGCGCGCCTCATCATGCGCTACGACGGGCCGCGGATAATCTTTACCTAGCGTGATACCAGCCATCTGCAGCGTCATTTCCGGTGCTGTCCACGGCGCATGAATATATTTCGTATCCAGCTTCGCCAATTGCGGCAGATACCGTCGGATGAATTTGCCGTCTGCGTCAAATTTTTCCGACTGAGTGATCGGATTGAAGATGCGGAAGTAAGGCTGTGCATCACATCCTGATGATGATGCCCACTGCCAGCCGCCATTATTGGCCGACAGATCGAAGTCGTTGAGCATGCGCGCAAAATATGCCTCGCCGCGACGCCAGTCGATGCCCAGATCTTTGATCAGGAAGCATGCGGTCACCATGCGCAGTCGATTGTGCATGTAGCCGCTGCGATTCAGTTGCAGCATGGCGGCATCGACTAGTGGGTAACCAGTGCGGCCGTCGCACCAGGCGGCGAACAGTTCGTCAGCATGCGCGCCCTCTTCCCATGCGATTCGATCATAGTCCGCCTTGAACGAGGCGCCGTCGGCTACCTGCGGATGATGATGCAGAATCATGAAATAGAAGTCGCGCCATACGAGCTCTGCCAGCCATACCGCTGCGCCATCAGCGCCGGTGCCGGACTGTATGGCCTCCATCGCATGTCGCGCCAGCGTGCGTATCGACACCGTTCCGAAACGCAGGTGGACCGATAAGTAAGACGGACCTTTCACCGCCGGAAAATTGCGCGTATCGCCGTAGCGTGCGAGACGCGGCACAAAGTCATCGAGCAGCTGCTGTCCGCCGCTCATACCAGGTGAGATGTTCAGCGCGTCGAAATCGACTTCGTCGAAGCCCAGTTGCGCGAGCGTTGGCATCGCCGGCGCGGCAGAGGGCAGCGCAAGCTGCTTGCTGGCCGGTGCGCAATCGAAATGCGGAATCAAGCTGCTGTCGAGGCCGCCTGCCGGTAGCTGGAATTTTTTCAGCCAGGCATTTTTGTACGGCGTGAACACCGAGAACGGTTTTGCCGACAGTGACAATACCTCGTCTTTCTCAAAGATCACCTGATCCTTAAAGCTGAAGAATTGTCGCCCCTCTTTTTTCAGCGCATCGGCCACGCTGCGGTCGCGTGCAACGGCAGCAGGTTCGTAGTCATGATTACAAAAAACAGCATCGACACTGAGTTCCTGCGCAATCTGCGGCAACGCTTCAGCCGCTCGCGCGTGCCACACCTGCAGACCGCCGCCGAGGCGTTTGAGCTCGGTATCAAGTTCAACCAGGCTCGCATGAATAAAGGCGACGCGTCGGTCCATCGATCCATGTGCAAGCAAGGGGTCGAGAATGTCCTTGTCAAAAATGAAAACACAGAACACCTGCCGGGACATGGCCAGCGCATGGTGCAGCGCTGCATGGTCGAAGCTGCGTAGGTCGCGCCGGAACCAGACCAGCGCGCGGTCAAATTTTTTCATGGGATGGAGTCGGCATCGATGTGTTCAGCCGGCAGTGTAACGGCGCTTCAGCGAACACGTGCAATGCTGCTAAAATGGAGGCCATGGCCAAGCAAGGCAAGCCGCAGTTCCCCGAGACCTCCGCCCGAGTCGCGGACAGCACCGATTTTTCCCAGAACCTCCCCGAACTACAACTCGCCGATCACTTCCTGATCGCGATGCCGTCCATGCTCGACCCGGTCTTTGGCGGCACCGTTGTGTATATCTGCGAGCACAACGCCGATGGCGCACTCGGCATGATCATCAACCGTCCGACCGACATGACCATGGGCGTGCTGTTTGACCGCCTTGATCTGTCCCTGGAAATCGGTCCTTATGGCGAGTCGCGCTCCGGTAAGCCAGTGATGTTTGGCGGCCCGGTACAGGTGGAGCGTGGCTTTGTACTGCACGCGCCGAATGACCACTACAGCTCATCCCTGATCGTGTCTGAGCAGGTGGCACTGACCACCTCGCGCGATGTGCTCGAGTCAGTCGCTGCCGGGCATGGGCCGGAACGTCTCATCGTTACACTGGGTTGCGCCGGCTGGAGCGCCGGGCAGATCGAAGAAGAAATTCTGCGCAACGGCTGGCTGACTGTGAAGGCTGATCCGGGTGTGCTGTTCGACACACCGGTCGAGCAACGTTTCACGGCGGCCATGCACTTGCTGGGCATCGATCCGAACGACTTGTCAGGTGAAGCCGGTCATGCGTGAGGTGCTGCCTCGGGTATGAGCACCGTCATAGCATTCGATTTTGGCCTCAAGCGTATCGGTGTTGCGGTAGGTAACTCGCTGTTGAAGCAGGCGACGCCGCTGGCGGTGATCGACGCCGCGACGAATGACGCCAAGTTTGCTGCCATCAGCGACGTGCTTATTGAGTGGCAGCCGGATAAGCTGGTGGTGGGCCTGCCGCTGCATCCTGATGGTGCTGAACATGAGATGACCGTGCGCTGCCGACGCTTCGCAAATCAGTTGCACGGTCGCTTTGGCTTGCCCGCGGTACTTGTTGATGAACGTTATACCTCTGCGGTGCTGAATCAGCAGCGTGGGCAGTCTATCGATAGCGAAGCTGCAGCACTGATACTCCAACAATACTTTGACCAATATGACCCATCCTGAACTCGACGCCGAGTCGCTCTACCTGCAGCTGGAAGCACAGGTAGTGTCTACGCTGAAGCGTGTCGACAAGCTGGCAGTGGTCGGCATTTACTCTGGTGGTGCCTGGCTGGCAGAACGTCTCGCAAAGACACTGAGCGTGAACGACATTGGCTACGTCGATGTGTCCTTCTATCGTGATGATGTCGCTGAGAGAGGATTGTCTGCCGGCGTGAAGCCCAGCCAGATTCCGTTCGATGTCGATGGCGCGACCATACTGCTCGTCGACGACGTGCTGTATACCGGCCGCACCACGCGCGCGGCGATCAACACGCTGTTTGATTACGGGCGTCCGTCGAAGATCATGCTGGCGGCATTGGTCGACCGCGGTGGCCGCGAACTACCGGTCGCGGCTGACTTCGTCGCGAAAACCGTTACGCTGGCAGACAAGGATCTGCTGGTTCTGCAGAAGGCCGATGATGGCCGCCTTACCCTGACCATAGACC
>CAZXRS010000033.1:0-13992 GCA_964642635.1 uncultured Bifidobacterium sp.
CGTCTTTGTGCTGCGATCGCTCTACAGAAAATCCTTCCTGCTCAGCCGATTCCCGAAAGTCGGAGAGCAGCAGCTCAATGAAATGCCGGAAAAGCCTTTAGCAGTGATGATTCCGGCCTGGGACGAGTCCGCCGTCATCGGCAATATGCTACGTCATACGCTGCGAACGATGCGTTATACGAATTTCACGATCTTTGTCGGCGTCTATCCGAATGATCACGCAACGATTAAAGAAGTCGATGCATTGTGCAGGGAGTCGACGTATGTAAAAAAAATTGTGACTTCGCACCCCGGACCGACCAATAAGGCCGATTGCCTGAATCATATTTTTCGCGGCATCGTCGATAGCGAGCAAGAAAGCGGACTACGGCATCAGATATTTGTGATGCAAGATTGTGAAGATGTGATCCATCCATTTTGCTACAAGCTGTTTAACTATCTGATACCACGCAAGGATATGGTGCAGCTTCCTGTAGAAGGCTTGAACTCTGGCTGGTACAAGCTGACGGCAGGGCACTACCTCGACGAGTTCGCGCAATCACATTACAAAGACATGGTCGTACGCGAAGCGCTGGGTGGCGGATTGCCGGCGGCCGGTGTGGGCTCGGCCTTTAGTCGCCGGGCCATGGAAGCGCTAGCCTCGAACCGCGAGGTCGAGCCGTTCAGTACCGATTCGCTGACCGAGGACTACGAATTCGGCTTCCGCATACATGAATTGAAACTGAAGCAGGCCTTCGTACGATTCAGCCTGCCGCGCACAGCCATGATCGACGGACGCATGGTCAAGCGCCGCGAGGTACTGAGCGTACGCGAGTATTTTCCGGACAATCCCAAGTCTTCGATACGGCAGAAGTCGCGCTGGGTGCTGGGCATTGCGCTGCAGGGTTGGGCCAGCATAGGTTGGCGCGGGGGGTTGGCGACGCGCTACATGTTATTTCGGGACCGCAAAGCAATCTTTACCAATCTGCTGAACATGGTGGGCTACCTGATCGTGTTCGTCACGCTGGGTATTCTGATGCTGGAATCCCTTGCTCTGGATTCTCTTCAATTTCCGTCGGTCGTCGAACCCGGGTCTGTTCTTTGGTTCCTACTGGTCATCAACCTGGCCTTGTTCGTAGAGCGTATCGCTATGCGAGCTTTTTGCGTATTTCAGGTACATGGTCCGTTGCAGGCACTCCTGTCTTTCCCCCGAATGATCTGGGGGAATGTGATCAATTTCTGCGCTACCTGCCGCGCGCTATGGCTGTATGGACGGCATCTTTTGGCTGGACATCGCCTGCATTGGGACAAGACGCATCATCGCTTTCCCGAGGCATTGTCATTGACCGGATTCTCGCGTCGAATCGGCGATGTTCTACTGGATCAGAATCTGATCACCGCCGCACAACTGGCGCAGGCCCTGGACCGACAACAGACTGATAAGAAGCCTCTTGGCGAATTACTGACTGAGATGGGTTTTGTAAGTCGTCAGCAAATCAGCGATGCGCTCATGGCGCGCTGACTATATCTTTCGAAGTGGATCACGCTATGAAAAGAATCAGAACGACGACGATTTCGTCATTGCCTTCCCGCCGGCTGGTGGCGGTGCTCATTGCCTCGTGCATGATATCTGCAGATGCTGCCGCATCCGCTGGAAGCTGGCTGGCTGAAGAAATCGACCGGATGCGCGCATATCCCCGATTGCACACTGCGCATCAGGCGGTCCTGAAGCATGACTATCGCAGGGCTGCTACGGCACTGGATGAATATCTCAGGCTTCGTCCCAATGCGATGGATGCCCGACTGCTGTATATGGATGTGCTTTACCAATTGAAAGATCGAGTAGGCCTGTCGGCGCAGACAGAGGCAGTACTTGCGAAGTCGCCATCGAACACGAAGGCGATAGGTTACCGGCAGTGGTTGATCTCTTCATCACCACAAGCGCAGCCGATCATGGCACCCGAATCAACGGTCACGGTAGCCGAACCGATCCGGGTCGCGGTGAAAAAACCTTGGCGAAAGCGAGCTCGGAAGATCGATATTGTTTCTATCTCTGGAGAAAAAACGGAGAAGGTAGATACTTCCTTGAGCGTTCGCACAAGTATCGTATCGGTTGAGGTGAAAAAAAATCCTCTGGCACTTGGCTATGCGGCGCTTGATGAGGGCAGGCCAGGGGAAGCCATCAATTACTTCAAACAAGCGGTGGCGGTTGAGCAGAAGGCATCCACGCATCTCGCGCTGGCAAGAACCTATGTGATGCTCGGCGATTATGATCAGGCGCTTGAGCACTATGCACAAGCGATCACCGACGAGTCGCTGAGTGCGACCGCGGACTACGAGCGCGGTAATGTGTTCGCCTTTCAGGGCAAGCTGGCGTTAGCATACGGCCATTGGCTATTGGCTGAGCGTCATGATTCCAGTGCCGATCTGCAGATGAAGCTGGCCTATGTCGAAGCCATGAACGGACAGGACGAGCTTGCGCTACAGCGTCTGGAGGCGATAGCGATTGATTCGCAAGTGCCCGCCGTGCAGGCCGACCTGCATTACCGACTCGCAGAGTTATACGAACGTCTAGGCAATCTTGAGCAGGCGAGAGTTCATCTGAAGCTGGCGATACCGATCGCACCCGCTGCAGCCGGCTACTACCGGCTGGCATTGTTTTCCATGCGCGAGCAGGACTGGATACAGGCCAGGGAATGGCTGGAGCGGGCGACCCGTGTCGACCCTTCCAATGCGCTAGTACTGAAGCAACTCGGCTATGTCTGCAAGGCGTTGAATGATGATGCCTGTGTTTTGCAAGCGTTCGACAGGGCGCTGCATGAGCAGCCGGGACAGGCAAACATCGAAGGTGAACTGGGTTATGCGTACACGCGTGTCGAACAAAACGCGAATGCACTCGCATGGTTTCGCAGAGCCATTGACACTTACACGGCTAGCCTCGCGACTCCCGCCTATCTGCAGCCATCGGGCGAACCTCAAGAATCACCCACACCACCAACGCTGTCAGCTGGGGATGTGAATGCGATTCGACGTCAGGTGCGCGAGATGAATCGTGGCCTTCAGTTTAATGCCTATCAGTCTTACCGGCCGGGTTCGTCAGCCGCATCGACAGGAATTCCAGCGGGATTCACCACCGGTGGTGCTATTCCGTCGCAGGGCGGAATCGAATTACTCTATCAGCCCGCTGATCTTGGCTATCGCGATGGCCGGACCTTACGGCTGTTTGCGCGCACGCTGTGGTCGAATCGACCGAAGTCGCTGGCCATTGATACGGAGTCCTTGCAGGGCGGGGTGGGCATTCAGTACAAGCCGCTGAAGACACTGGATGCGTATCTGAGCGCGGAGCGACTGATTAAGATCGGCGATCAGTCACAGGACAATACGCTGTTGCGTGCGAGTTGGGGTTATAGCGATGGCTACGAATTGAAAGCTGGTGTCGACCATTGGAATTACACAGTCGTGTACGCCGACGTAGGCTATTTGCTTGAAAAAGATCGTACCCGATCAGCCTATATGGAGGCCAGGCAGGGTCGAAGCTTCAATGTGCAGGATCGTTGGACTATCACGCCACACCTGAGTGTGGTCGGCCGTACGCAGGCACCGGATCCGCAGCGCCTGTCTTATGCTGAACTTGGTGCAGGCGTGTCGTGGAAGATGTTATTTAACGAAACGGTTTACGAGGCACCACGCTCCTCATTTGAGCTGACACTGCAATACCGCCAGCCGCTGGATGCTAATCGTGAATCGGGGTGGGTGCTGATCGGAGCGTTGCGGTACTGATGGGTAAGATGTTCAGGTGGCTTCAGGTACGGGGGTGCCGATGATCCAGCCCTCCAGCGCATCATGGGGCGGCAATCCGTAATTGCTGTCACGACGCTGCCATGCCCATCCCGCCATCAGCGCGCATAGCGCAGCATCTAGTAGATCACCACTCCCATCGTCGAGCAGTTGTCGGCGTAACTTGCCGGCATCGAGTCTGATTTTCTGCGGATACTCGCCTTTCTCCACAGCCTTGATGATTTGCAGGCGTGCTGCTCGCCGCTCTGGAGTCTGCATCGCAGTTGCATCGTTTTTATAGGATGCGCGGGTGATGCCACGAGCAACCCATCCCGGATAGGCTTCGAGCGCGATTCGCGACGGGTCTCCTGCGTGCATGCCCGGAATGCTCACGTCGGCGTCCAGCAGTAAAGGCGCACCGGCATGCAGCATATAAGCGACTGGCGGATTCACCCATTTCATGGGTGATGATGAGCCTGCCGGCAGGTCGCAGGCACGGTGAATGAACTTCGATCCTACAGGTCGCGCGTCACAGATCGCCTTGAATGCATCACGCAGCTGTGAGCGCTCCATCGCGGACACATGACGCATTAGTGCCGACCATGTGCTTGGCCAGCCGAGTTGGTTGATCAGCTCCCGCGGAAAAGAGAATGGAAAGTCGAAGCCGCCAAGCCAGGGTCCCGGCCGCTGCAGCCATTCGGTGAACGCCGCAAAGTCATGCAGCGTATCCAGGCTTTCGAGAGTAAGGGTGTCGCCAGCCAGACGGCCAGACGCGATGGTGATGCCTTTTTGCTTGCGCGGCGCCGATGTGAAATCGACGCCGTGCAGTAGTATCGACGAGGCCTCAGGTGCCATCCGGCAGAATGACATTCACGTCCAGCACCTCCAGATTGCCCTGTTTGTCGAGCGAGATCTTGATGTCTTCAGGGTTGACCTTGACGTACTTCGAGATCACCTGAATCAGCTCGCGGTGCAGTGCCGGCATGAAGTCGGGGCCACTGCTGAGATGACGCTCGCGCGCGATGATGATTTGCAGACGTTCTTTGGCGGTATTGGCCGATTGTTTCTTGTTATTGAAGAGAAAGGAGAAGATGTCCATCTCACTTGCCTCCGAATATCCGTACCAGCAGGCCGGGCTTCTCGTATTCTGCGAAGCGCAGCGGTCGATCTTCACCAAGGAAACGTGCCACCACGTCTTTATAAGCTTCGGATACATCGCTGTCAGCAATATGGATCGCTGGCGTACCTTGATTCGATGCGTGCAGCACGGATTCAGATTCAGGAATAATGCCTAACAGTGGTATACGAAGGATTTCCTGAACATCTTCATACGATAGCATTTCGCCCGCTTCGACCCGCTTTGGCGAGTATCGGGTGATCATGAGATGTTCCTTCACAGGCTCGGCGCCAGTCTGCGCGCGGCGCGACTTTGCCTGAATGATGCCGAGGATGCGGTCGGAATCTCGCACCGATGACACTTCCGGGTTGGTCACGATGATCGCTTCATCAGCGAAAGTCAGCGCCATCACGGCACCACGCTCAATACCGGCCGGCGAGTCGCACACGATGTACTCGAAGCCCATGGTCTTCATTTCGTCGAGAATACGCTCAACGCCGTCCTCGGTCAGTGCATCCTTGTCACGTGTTTGCGAAGCGGGCAGTACAAACAGATTGTCGCAATGTTTGTCCTTGATGAGCGCCTGTGTCAACGTCGCTTCACGATTGATAACGTTGATCATGTCGTAGACCACACGGCGCTCGCAGCCCATGATCAGGTCGAGGTTCCGCAAGCCGACGTCGAAGTCGATGACAGCGGTCTTCTTACCTCGCAGCGCCAGACCTGACGCGACGCTTGCGCTCGACGTGGTCTTTCCCACGCCGCCTTTGCCAGACGTAACGACGATGATTTTTGTCACGAAAAACTCCTTTGTTGAGTCTGCCTGTTTATAGGAAATAGAAAATCTAATTTAGAGGTATAACGCGTAGGTCAAGCCGCTCGTCCTTCAGCAGTACCTGTACAGACTTTCCTGCGAGCTCATTGGGCCAACCGTCTTCGAAAGTGCGATACACCCCGGCGATCGATACCAGCTCGGCTTGCATCGCGGTCGAAATGATGCGCGCATCAGCGTCGCCCGACGCCCCGGCCAGTGCTCGGCCACGCAGGGGCGCATACACATGGATACTTCCATCGGCAATGATTTCTGCACCTGCATTCACGGTCGCCATGACGACCAGATCGGTACCGCGTGCGTAGATGCGCTGCCCGCTTCGTACCGGGGAATCGATGATCATGGTTACTGCCGCGCTCTGTGACACAGCGGGAGCAGGAGCAGGCGCGGGCTCTGGTTCGGATTTCGGAGGAGATGGCGGCGGAGTCAGTTCGAAGGTGCGTGATTGTTCCATGCCATCGATCGACAGGCCTTGCGCACGGATTTCATCTTCCAGCGTCGCCGGGGCATTACGAACCGCGACCGGATTGAGGCGGTGTGACTTGAACAGCGCGATCAATTCATTCCAGTTGATATCGCCTGGAGCCGGCGGGGAGGCGAGGTTGCCGAGGTCGATGACTGTGAACTCGTCTTCAAAATAATCCGGAGTGCCGCCAGTGATCTGCGCAAGCGCAGAGGACAATTTTGCCTGGTCGGTGTCGCCAAGCAGGGCGGCGACGGCGACCACAGTGGAAATCTTGATCTCCAGGGGCTTCCTGGCTTGCTGTTTAGACATACGGTCCCGGATGACAACGTTTCGGCACCCCGTGCGGGGCAGCCAGAACAAGGCTGCGCTTGCCGGGGCGTATTATACCTATCTCCCCTGTGCTGATCTCGCGTAAATACTGCGTACTTTCTAGCAGACCGGCGTCAAGATGCCAGTCCGGCAATGAATCCGTCGGCGCTGAACTTTCTTTGCGTATTTTCTAGCGATCTTCCCTCTTGCCTCGTTTAGTGGAATGCCTCGCGTAGTTTTGAGTTCTCTCAAGGCTGCCACGGGTTCGGGTGACAAACTTGCTTGGATATTCGTCCGACACCCTCTCTTACCTACTCGAGGAGCAAGAAAATGCATAAAGCACAGCAGCACAATCCCTTGGCGAACCTGATGCGATTTCAGATTGACGCGTCTATTGAGTTGGCTGATGCCGTTTTCTCGGGCACTGAAAAAATTGATCGCGCTATGCTGGATGTAACCCACCATGCAGTCGAGGGGCAGTTAAAGCTAGCACGCGCCGTTGCCGATCTTCGTGATCAGGAGAAGCTCGCAGAGCTGAGGGTGTCTATCGCCGATCGGCCAGAAAAAACGATGCGTTTTCAGCAGGAGATTATGGCGGCGATAGTCGAGATGCAGGCCGAATGCGGAAGGTCAATTCGTCATTACATGGAACGCATCGGCCAAACAGCGGCGGAACAGGCTGGGGAGGTCGGCGAGCGATTAAGCGCAGGTGCACATGAAACGAGCTTATCAGTATCGAATCCCTTCACGGGAATGTTGTCGGTGTGGGAGCAGGCTTTTCGAGAGGCGAGCAAGCTAACTCAGCAGAATATACAGGTGGCACGCAGTGGTGTCGGAAGTGCGCTGCACACCGCGCAAGAGGCGGTCACGGATACCGTTGAGGCTAGTTCTGGCGCAGTCGCGGCGCAAGCGCACGGTGGTAAGGGGCGAGGTTCGCGAAAATAGAGTAAAAAAATGGCCGGGGTCTGAGCCTCGGCCACGTCGGTATCATGAATGATTAGTGCTATGAGCGCTTGGCTGTCAGTCTGCGACGATTGGAAAACCCTGGTCAACTGAGCCAGATGCAGCTCGCGCCGCTTCCCTTGCCCGGCGGTTAGCCGCTTTGACGCGTGAGCTCGAAGGCGGCAGTCGGCGCAGCGTTCGCAGTGCTTCAAGATCTTTGATGCCGATGGAGCGCTGATCAACCGTGATCAGTCCGATTTCATTGAATGCGGATAAGGTGCGACTGACCGTTTCAAGAGTCAGTCCCAAATAACTGCCGATCTCATGACGCGTCATGCGCAGGTTAAAAAGCTTGCTCGAATAGCCCATCTCAGCGAATCGCTCTGAAAGCGATACTAAAAAGCGGGCGACTCTCGCCTCTGCCGATAATGCTCCGAGCATACTAACCATCGCCTGTTCGCGAACGAGTTCACGACTCATCACACTGTACATGGCATGTTCAAGCTCGACATAAGTTCGACCTAGCTGTGTGAATTTTTTGAAGGGAAGCAGGATCAGGTCGCAGTTTGATAAAGCGACCGCCTCTGAACTGTAGCGCTTCGTATGAATGCCGTCGACGCCAAACAGGTCACCTTTCATCGGGAAACTCAGTACTTGTTCATTGCCGAATTCATCGATCAGGACAGTTTTTAGGAAACCTGAGTGAACGATGAACAGAGTGTCGAACGGCTGACCAATGGTGTGAATACGTTGACCGGTCTTGAATTGAACGTGTTGAAACAGGAACTCTTCATCAGTGGCTGATGGCGCAGCCGGAATGCGTAGGAGGTCACACAGCTCCTTTAAATTAGACCAAAGCTTGCCCTGTCTTTGCCATCCGGCGTCGGATGCGGATGCATAAAACGGTGGATTAACCGAGTCACTGCGATGTTCGGAAATCTGGGTCGGTATCATGTTCATCTCCTGGTGTCGAGGGCTGTAGGGGTGTTGCATATCGCCGGTATCAGCTCATCCGTTGCTGTCGTTTCACCCGCTTGCTTCCAATACTGTTTAGCAATGGGCACGTCGCCTGAAGATCAGAAGCCTGCGGAGATCTCTCGGCGCTACTCGTACTTTCTGCAAGTCATGGTTGACGCGCTTGCTAGTATCCGGACTCGATTGGGTCAAAGCTATCGGGACTACCTGAATGCATTGAGGGTTCGAACCGAGAATTTGTAAGGCCTTTCCTAGCATTTATCTCTCCACTGATGACCTGAATATCGCTGTGATGTCAGGGTCTGAATTTTTCGAGCAAACCCTGAGCCATGGCGTATTGCACCAACTCAGCCAACGATGGTGTTCCCAGTTTTTGAAGGATGTGTGCTTTGTGCGTGCTGATGGTCTTGACGGACAGATGCAGCGCATCAGCGATGTCAGTGACCGATTTTCCGGTGACGAGCATGTTGAATACTTCGAACTCGCGGTTTGTCAGCGATTTATGCGGGGTTTCATGTCGGTTCGGCATTGCATCCATGGCGAGTTGCTCTGCAACTTCCATGCTGATGTAAGGCCGTCCAGCGTGTACCTTGCGAATTGCGGTGACTAAATCGGTGCCGGCGCTTTCCTTTGTGATGTAGCCATGGGCACCGAGTCTGATCGCACGAGCAGCGTACTGATCTTCGTCATGCATGGTCAGTACCAGCACGGCGATTTGGGGTGCTTCTTCCTTGATCTGTTTGATCAGATCCATCCCGCTTCTTCCGGGCATGGACAAATCCATGACCAAGACATCGAAGCCGCCTTTTCGTATCAAAGACAAAACCTCGAAACCATCGGTTGCCTCGGCAAGAATTTCAATATCTTCCGCCTTACGAAGGATGTACTTCAGTCCTTCCCGCATCAATGCGTGGTCATCAGCGAGCACCACTCGAATCATTTGCCCTTACTCCCCGCGACTTCACACTTCAGCGCTCGCGATCGCTGAAGGGAATCTGGTTTCATGGGTGCGCCGTTGAATAAGGTCAATCCTTTTTTCATCACGATTTCCAGGTAGTAACAAAATTGCAACACTTTTGTTAAATGTATCAGCTTTTCACCAATAGACCTACATGATTTCGATCAACAAATGCGCTGTGCGACCGAATCTGTGCTTGGAAATTTAGGCGTATTCCTCCGAGGAAATCGATCTGATTCTGCGAAGAAATTGTTGATGGGTGATCGCTCGATATCTGCCCGCTAGAGGCAACTGCTAGACTTCGCAATATCGATCGGACGGAGTGAGGCGCTCAGCAAAGATTATGGAAATCAAACCCGATGACATTGGACACATCATTCAGCTGGCCATCGCGCCGGTTTTTTTGCTGACTGGCGTCGGTACCAACATGCTGGTGCTGACCAATCGGCTGGCCAGGATCATCGATCGAAGCCGATCGCTGGAAGAGCACTTGGACGGCTCTGCCGACTCGGCAGCGATTCAAGATCAAAAGCGAATGGCTGAATTGGAGGTTTTGTTTCGTCGCGCAAAGAAGATCAATCGAGCTATCTTCTTGTCGACCACCTGCGCACTACTCATTTGCATGGTCGTGGCCGGGCTCTTTATTGCTGATGCGATGAATCTTCGCCTCGCGTCGGTGATCGCCGGATTTTTCGTACTGGCAATGATGTCGCTGACGGGTAGCTTTATCTATTTGCTGCGCGAAGTTCTGCTGGCAACTGAATTCATGAATCAGCAGCAGCGCGAACGCTGGCAGTAGTTACATTAGTCCTGAGATCGTGTGGACTGCGATCATAGCGATCGCAGCAATTCGCGGGTTGCTGTGCACAGGGGATGTGTGGGGTCACCGAAGCCGTCACAAATGGTCAGGTGGTTCATGCCCTGCAAGGGTATGGACTTGCGGAAGCCCTGGGACCACGCATGCTCAATGAGCGACGTCTGACGTTTGAACTCTTCGGATTCCTGATCACCTACTGCCGTAATAAAGGGTGCAGGATGCGATTGAGGCATCCATGCGGGTGAGAGCTTGAGGGCGCTACTCTCGTTAAGTTGTAGATCGACATTGACGAAAGGAGCGTAGCGGACCGGGTCAAGATCGTAGAGCCCGGACATCAATACACCACCTTTCACCAGATCATGCGGAAGCTCGTCTGAAAACACCGGCCAGTGTGTAGCCAGCATCATCGCGGCCAGGTGCGCTCCAGCCGAATGGCCGGCAACCATGATGCGTTGGCGATCAAATTCAAGCCTTTCCGCGTTCTTGTAAAGCCAGGCCAGTGCTCGCACTTGCTGCATCGTGATCTCATCAATCGATGCATCGGGGGCGAGCGTGTAATTGGTTAGTGCGATATTGAAGCCTGCACGTCGATACGCTGGGACGATAAAGGTGAAGTCCGACTTGTCGAGTGAACGCCACCAACCGCCGTGAATGAATACCAGTAACGGAGCGCCGGTCTCATAGGCCGGATAAAAATCCAGTCTTTCCTTTGCCGCTGTTCCGTAGGGCAGGTCAAGTAATCCGGCTTGCGTGCGGCGTACGAGAGCCGACTCTTTTTGCCAGCGGGTGAAGATCATAGGATGGTCGGGAATGCTGGCCCGTGCGTTGTATTGCTTCGTGTAGTAATCGACGTTAGGAGCTTCGTTGCCAGATGTCTTGTCATTTTGATTGCGCATGCGCGGTCTCCGTCGCGTAGAGTTAAATATGGCAAGTTATTTTGAAAGCAATAGTGTAGAAGGTTTCCATAGCACGAGAAAGCGCCGGGACATCATCGCATTCATTGACGCAAGGATATCTATTCGCCTACACTACCTACGTTTTGGTGCTCGCCCGTCACGCTCGACGGGCAGTTAAACGGGAAACACGGAGCTCCGGTCCGCTCGCAAGGACTCAGGCCAACGTGTGCTGCCCCCGCAACGGTAAGCAAGCGCATGACGTTTGTCATGCAATCCGCTTCTATCACCACTGTGCTATTAGCATGGGAAGGTCAGTCGGATTCGCTTGTTAGCCCGGATACCGGCCAGAGCAGGTGGGAGAGGCGAACGGGGTGGTTTCGCCGGTTATCCGGATTCCGAAGTTATCGGTTCGCACTCCTGGTTGAGTCTCGCTTGCGGGGAAGCTGGCGAGACGCCCGTTCGAGATTTTTTCATGTTACAACGACGATTCAATGCCGTCGGCATGCCCGCGCTCGCGCTTTTGCCGTCGCTGATGGTCCCTTTGCAGTGCGTGGCACAGCAAGCAGAAGCACCCACGTTGCCCTCGGTACTGGTTACCGCGACGCGTTACGAGCAAGATCCGCATGTCACGCCCGCATATGTCACGGTCATCACTCGTGATCAGATGGAATCTGCAAACGTGGCCACCGTTAATGAGGCCGTCAGCCGCATTGGTGGATTAGCGACTCGCACCAGTCTCTCAGGTGGCAATGAACTCACGATTGACCCGATGGGCTTCGGCGATGCTGCAGGATCAAACCTAATCGTACTCATCGACGGAATCCCCATTCGTGAGGGCGATGCTACTGAGATTCGACTGTCTGGCCTTCCTATTGAAAGTGTCGAGCGTATTGAAATTCAGCGTAGCTCTGGCAGTGTCCTGTATGGAGGTGGCGCAACCGGAGGGGTCGTTAATATCATTACCAGAGCATCTTCCGGAACAGCGAAGGATGGGAATTCTGGGAGCGTCTATGCAGGTCGAGGTCCCGACGCCACCAACGAATATCGAGGCACAGTACGGCGTGTTAATGAGGGTCTCGACCTAGCGTTTGGCTTTAGTGATCGGAATTCTGCTGGATTTCGTGAGCATTCGGCGAATATCGACCGAAGTTTGAACCTCTCATTGCGATATTCCGGAGAGTTTGGGCGAGCTGGGATGAGCCTTAGCTCAGAGAATAACTTCGCACAAACGCCAGGTTCAATCACCGAGCAGCAGTTTAGGGCTGATCGAAGGTTAGCCCAACCTGACTCGGTAACTGCAAATACACATGTCAATACAGGCGCTACGCGCCTTGCGGCTTTCCTCGAAAGGGAGCTGGCAGGCATTATTTGGCGGATCGATACGAGCGTTCGATCGCGCGACATGGATGCGGTGGCCGTAAAAAAGGGAGCGGCATCAGCCTTCGGTTTTCGCGGTAATGACCAGTTTTTTAGTATCGGCGGAAGAAATAATATCGATACGAGCGTAGGCCAGAACCGTTTGGTATTTGGCATCGAATACGGCGATTGGTCACAGGTTCGGATCTATCCGCCTCCGCTAACATTTGGAAATTACCAGCTGAATTTTAATTCGACGAGTTTCTTCATTAAGGATGACCTCGATGTCAACAGACTAGGACTGAGGCTGACAGCTGGTTATCGCATTGAACAAAATGAGCGATCGCAATTAGGATTAGCTTTTGGCGACCGTGTAGACAATCGCTACACGCGCTCTGCTTGGGAGCTTGGCGCCTCAAAAGATCTCGATAGTGAAAACAGCGTCTATGCTCGAATAGCGACTAGCTTTCGATTTGCGAACATTGACGAGTTTGGCTCCAGCTACAATCTGGATGGAACGGCAAGGATGCTCTTGCCCCAGACATCAAGCGATCAGGAGATTGGCTGGAAGCGAATACTCGGAGCTCGAGGTCGATTGGGTGTTCGGCTATACCGCAGCGACTTACAAAATGAATTAGCGTTCAGAAATGATCTTGGCGTCGATGTCTACAACGCATTACTTGAGTCAAATGTCAATTTGCAGCCAACGCGCCGCCAAGGTGTCGATATGGATCTGTCCTTCCCGCTGACCGAGCGTATGCTGGTTGCCTCATCGTTGGGTATTCGTGATGCAAAGTTTCGTTCTGGCGACTTGGCCGGAAACCGCATACCAATGAGTGCCCGAGAAGTCGTATCCGTCAGAGGTGAATATACCGTAGACGAGCGTCAACGATTCGGGGCAATGGCTCGCTGGATTTCTTCACAGTTTGTGGCACTAGATTTCGAAAATCAATATCGGATGCCTGGCTATGCGGTCGCCGATATATATTATCAATACCGAATGGGTCAGTTCGAACTGTCAGTAAAGGCCCTGAATATCTTCGATCGATACTACTATTCCTATGCCACGCGCGTCTCTCCGACAGCCAGCACAGCAGCCTATACTGGCGTCTATCCGGATCAAGGGCGATCGCTTTGGGTAGCCTTAAGGTTGCGATTCTGAGACCGAATATGACGCGTCGCCAGCTAGCTACGATATTATTTTTGTTGGTGACAGCAATCATCGCGTTCGCTCTCGCGATCGGTTGTGGACAAAGCGGCTGTGAATCTGGTTGGGGTCCAGTGAACACGGAAATTCGTTTGCCGCGTGCACTAGCTGGCTTCGTCACTGGTGCGTTATTGTCGCTCGCAGGCGTATTGATGCAACTACTACTGCGTAATCCACTCGCCGACCCTTATGTACTCGGTGTGTCGGGTGGGGCTGCGGTTGGTGCAATGCTTGGCAGTATGCTGATGCCTGCCACACTGGCATTCTTCGGGCTACAAATCGGCGCACTTGCAGGCGCTGCGCTGGCAACGGCTTTGCTATTCATACTCGCTCGACGCAGTCTCGCTACATCACCCCTGCC
>CAZXRS010000034.1:0-13962 GCA_964642635.1 uncultured Bifidobacterium sp.
GTTGGTTAGAATACCGGCCTGTCACGCCGGGGGTCGCGGGTTCGAGCCCCGTCCGCTCCGCCAGCTTTTTTAAATGCCCACCTTGTGTGGGCATTTTCATTTCTGCGGAGTGGAGAGAGCCAACAGTTTGGCTCTCGGCGGGGATCGAAGGGATTCGCTTGCGAGCGAATCCGCGGCCTGCAGCATGTGGGCGAGCCCCGTCCGCTCCGCCAGTTTTTCAAACGCCTGCGCAAGCAGGCGTTTTTCTTTTACTCCCTCGCTGCCAGCGATCGATGCCCGGAACCCGCCACAAGTCCGCGTTCCCCACTCGCACAGGTCGGTCGCTTTCACGCCGCCAGGATCATTTCCATTTCAGGAGGGTTCGTCATGGCTTTAGCCAATTCATCTCTACAACCGCACATTACCTGCGATTCAACATCAGCACTTTTCCGGTCCCGCAAAGAAATCGATCAGGACAAACAGACAAACATCGCTCAGCGAACGCCGCAACTACTCCAGAAGTATCAAAACACTCAGAATGAGTCACTGCTCTCTTCTTTGCCCGAGGAACTCCAGTTATTGACACTTTCCACGTGCGCTAAGGATATATTTTCTGACGCGCTATTAAAGTTTGGCCTGACCAGTAAATACTGGCATCTGCGCATAAGAAATTTTATCGAGGGCGATCAGCAAGGCCAGGCCTACAGACGGGCTCACGAACTTCACCGGTTTGTTGCTCGCCACGGCAAATCGCCTGCAGAAGCTGCAAAGGAGGCCATAGAAAAAGATAGAGAAAACGAGTATCCAGATGTAATTGATCTCTCGGAGCTCAAGTCTTCATCTGCGGCCGTTGTCGTAGCTGACTCAATCAAAACATTATTGATATCGGAGGATTGGTGGCTAAAAGTAATTGAGGCACTAGCCTCTCGCAAAACCTGCGTGACCGTATTAGACGCGTGGACAAGAGCAGATCTTAATCAGATTTTTATACCTGCAATCCATGCCACGCCAGCTGGAAGTTACATCGCCCTAAAATTGTTACCTTTTAATATATCTGATCAGGGAGCAGAATCTCTTGCGATGGAAATGAAGGAGCGTCCGGTGGTGTGTCTTGTGGTCCACTCGATGATGATCCATTCAAATGTTAATCTAAATCCTAAAGACCAATATTTGAATCTACTTATTGCCTGCGCCAAACATCAAGTCGAAAAAACCTTGTTCCGGTTTCAACATCATCTCTTCATGGAAAGCGATGCAAGACGACTGATCGATGCTTTGGAAAAATTTGAAACTCCGGTCTCGCTTGAAATCGAGGCGAAAGATATAACATACGGGAGCATAGCGATCGTTATTGAAGGGGTCCGATCGATTAACAAGGCTTCGCCTGCTAAAGTGAATATCACCTTCGATGTGGATGAAGACGTGGCGGCTTTCTTTGCGTCACAATTCGAGAATCTGGCACAGGACGGAATTCATTTCATGAACCTGCCTGACTCCATCGACGAGTCTTCATCAATTGATTCAAGTAGTGACGATGATTCGCCATCCAGTTTCCAAACGATCTCAAGCTAAGCCGATCCGGATACAAACAACGAATAGAGCGTAGAAACGCATAGATTCAAATAGTACTGTTATTTGCAAGGAATCCCTGTCTCGACAGGGATTCTTTTTTAGTAGTTTGAATAATACTAAGCTCGTGTGTCTACTGCTCGGTCGGCGACGGTTGCTGTCGCTCGTGCTGTACGAGTATCCATGGCTTCACGACAGCGGTCCATAGTAGCGCGTCTTGTTCGTGCCAACTGCCGGCCTGTTCGTCGGTGACTTTTTTCAGAAGTCCTGCATTCATCCAGCTCAGCACGCTGTCTTTATCGTCTGCCGCGATACGTGCACCAACGTCAATCAGATCAAGCTCAGCGGCGACCCAGATCACGCTGCCACTGGCAAAGAAGCGCTCGAGTTCTGTCCAGTGCATCTGAGCAGTTTGCTCGTTGATCTCGTTGCGTAGCGATACAAGAATTTTGTCATTGACCATGATGCTAGTTCAGTAGTGCGGGGGCTTTTCGTTGGCAGAGAGTGATTCGGGTAGACGCGCGCGCACGTCGGACAGCCGCGTTGCGAGGGCGATGCACAGCGCGTCGAGTTCATCAATTTTCTTCTGCTGTTGATAGACGGTCTGATTTAGCACGTCCAGCAAGTATTCCTGATTGGCCAGCTTGCTCTCGATATCGACCAGTCGCTCTTCCATCAGCTTCCTCTCATTGCGTTTTTGATTTACTTCGGCACGCATCGGAGCAGTATTTCACCTCTGCCCAGTTGGCTGCCCATTTTTTACGCCAGGTAAACGGACGTCCACAGGCAACGCAAGTCTTTACCGGCAGGTCGTGCGGATTACGAAAACCAGATCGCGACTGCTTTTCCAATTTATGCCGCCTTGGGCTTCTGTAGCAGTGCCTTCAGGTTCGCGAGTCTGTCTTGCGGTGTGAGCACTTCATCTTCCTGAGGTGGCGCATCGCCTTCATCGAGCCGCATTTCCTTGATAAAGCGCGAGGGCTCGCAGCTAAGGCTATCGCGCGCGCGCTTGCGCTTCTTGCACCAGGTAAGCGTGAGGCTGCGCTGCGCACGCGTGATGCCGACATACATGAGGCGTCGCTCTTCCTCAAGGCGTTGCGCAAGGGCTTCGGCGGGTGCGTCCGGGTCACCCTTATGCGGCAATATGCCCTCTTCGACGCCGACCATGAACACATGACCGAACTCCAGCCCCTTGGCTGCATGTAGCGTGGACAAACGCACTGCGTCCGGTTCTTTGTCGCGCCCCTCGAGCATGCTCATGAGTGCCACCATTTGTGTCAGTTCCAGCAGCGACTTTTCCTCAGCGGCGCCATCCCGACCGCCATTACCCTTCTCTTTCAGCCAGCCGACGAAGTCGAGCACGTTTTGCCATTTGTCCTGCGCCTGCTTGTCATCGAAGGTATTAAAGAGGTAGTTTTCATAGTCGATCGCCTTCATCATGTCATCCAGCACGGCACCGGCATTCTCGCCGGTACCGGCTGCGCCGACACGCGACGCGCGGGCTTCGAGCTGATTGATGAAATCGCAGAATTCACGTAGCGGCTCAAGTTGTCGGTCATTCAGCCTGGCTTCTATTCCGCCCTTGAACACGGCCTCGAACAGCGAGCAGTTCCATTGCTTGGAGAATTCTCCCAATGCCTCCAGCGTTGCTTGTCCGACGCCGCGTCGCGGTGTGGTCACGGCGCGAATAAAGGCAGGATCGTCATCACCGTTCGCGATTAGTCGCAGGTAAGCGATGATGTCCTTGATTTCGGCGCGATCGAAGAAGCTCTGTCCGCCCGACATCACATACGGTATACGCTCGCGACGCAGAGACTTTTCCAGAGCACGCGACTGATGATTGCCTCGGTAGAGGATGGCGTAGTCAGAGAACTGGGCGCGTCGTTCGAATTTATGCGCGGACAACATGATGGCCACCTGGTCGGCTTCGGCCTCGTCGTCGTCCATCGCCATGACGCGGATCGGGTCGCCCATACCGTGCTCTGACCATAGCTGCTTTTCAAACAGCTTGGGATTGTTTTGTATGACTGCATTCGCCGCCTGCAGAATGCGCGTGCTCGAGCGATAGTTCTGCTCGAGCTTAATCAGGTTCAGATCAGGAAAATCGTTCTGCAAGGTTCGCAGATTTTCCATCGTTGCACCGCGCCACGCGTAGATCGCCTGATCATCGTCGCCTACCGCAGTGAACATCGGCTTCTTGCCCACGCCGGTCACCAGCAGTTTCACCAACTCATATTGGCAGGCATTGGTGTCCTGATACTCATCAAGTAGCAGATAGCGCAGCTTACGCTGCCAGCGGTCACGCGCGGACTCATCGTTGCGAAACAATTCCACCGGTAGGCGAATCAGGTCGTCGAAGTCCACCGCCTGATAACTCGCCAGTGTGGCCATGTAGTTACGATAGATGCGGGCAGCCTGTGCCTCGTCCTCATCTTTGGCTTGCTGTAGCGCCTGCTCTGGGGTCTGTAGGGCATTCTTCCACATCGACATCTGGTTCTGGATGCGGCGAATCATCGCCTTATCCGTGGTGACCGCGAGATCCTGAACAATCGTAAAGCAGTCATCGCTATCCATGATCGAGAAGCGATCTTTTAATCCGATGGCAGCAGCTTCGCGACGCAATATTTGTACGCCCAGTGAATGGAACGTGGATACGGTCAGTTGTTTTGCTTGAGCGGGTTCCCGCAGAATTTTTGCGACGCGCTCTCGCATTTCGAGCGCGGCTTTGTTGGTAAAGGTCAGTGCAGCAATGTTCTTTGCTTCATAACCGCAATGCTCGATCAGATGCGCGATTTTCAGCGTGATAACGCGTGTCTTGCCAGACCCGGCGCCCGCCAGTACGAGACAGGGTCCGTCGATGTATCTGACTGCGGCGCGCTGCGGAGCGTTAAGACCGAGGGGCATGAAGGGGAAATGCAGAATCTGTTTGGCAAGCGCAGCATTGTATCGGATGTCGTCATGCCGCAGCGAGCTCGAAGTCTGCTTTTCACATGGTAAAGTGCCCTTAAAATTCGTTTGCGATTGCTCGATGAAATTTAACCATCTTATTGAAATCAACATGCCAGACAATCCGCTAGTGCTTCCTATCACTCGGGAGCAGCTATGGCGTGGTTTGGTGTTGCGGGCTGAGCGGCCGACTCTGTTCGTGATGGGATTGGACGCCTGTGACATTACAGCGCGTTCGGCCAATGGACTGTCTCGCACCCTCAGGTTTGGCCCATTGCTGGTACACGACCATGTGAAGTTCGCGCCATTGGAGCAGGTGCACTATCAAGTACCACAGCAGGACTCGATCCCGGCCTCTGACCTAACGATGACGATTGAAGAGCCGCAACCCGGCGCGCTGTTCGTTCGCTTCGAGTACAGCGATCACGATGAGGCTCCGGAATCTGCCGAGGATTCGTTCTACAACGATTTTCGTCGCGAGGCTTACAAAGAAGCTGACATCGATACGATACGCATGATCCGGCAACTTGCTCAGCAGGGTGAACTTGACGCACCCATGCAATAGCAATCGCCTCGTCGTCCAAAGCGATCGCTCGCTTGTCGGCTCGGCACTTTGTATTTCAAATATCGACAGGATCCACTTCTAGCGACCAGCGTATGCGTGACTTCAATTCACGCAATGCGCGCATCCAGGGCTTGAGGAAGGATTGCAATTGCGATCGGGACGCCGATTCCAGTAACAACTGGGCGCGCTCCACCCCGGCCACACGGGTCATCGTCATGGGTACCGGGTCGTTGAGGGTCACCCCTTCCTGCGAGAGCAGCGTACTGGCCTGTGCCAAAAAGTCTAGGGCATGTTGAAGCTGTTTTGCTTCTGCGCGCAGCAAGGCCTGAAACACAAAGGGAGGTAATCCGGCTGCACGGCGCTCTTCCAAGATTCCGCGCGCAAAACCCTCGTAATCGTGCGATAGCAATGCACGATACAAAGGATGCTGTGGATAGCGCGTCTGTATGAGCACCTCTGCGCGTGTCGTTTGTCCATCGTCGCCTGCGGCTCGTCCTGCACGGCCGGCCACTTGCATCAACTGAGCGAACAAGCGTTCACCAGCACGGTAGTCTTGTGAAAACAAGGCGGTATCCGGATTGATCACACCAACTAGCGTCAGGCGCTTGAAGTCGTGGCCTTTCGCAACCATCTGCGTGCCCAATAGGATGTCGACATCACCACGGTGTACAGAATCGAATGCTGCTTGCGCGCTTCCCTTTCGACGCGTGGAATCGGCATCGATGCGTAAGATGCGCGCCTCGGGTAATAGGGTCTGCAGGTATTCCTCTACACGTTGGGTGCCTCGTCCCAGCGGTTGAAGGTCGACGTTGCCGCAGGTGGGACACGACACCGGAATTCTCATCTCGAGACTGCAGTGATGGCAGCGCAATCGTCGCTCCGGCTTGTGCAGTACCATGAATGCCGTACAACGACGGCAATTGCTGATCCACCCGCACGCATCACAATGCATGACCGGTGCATAGCCGCGTCGGTTGAGGAATAGCAGCGATTGCTCGCCGCGTTCCAGCCGTGCCCGTAGCGCTGCAATCAATGGTTGTGACAGTCCGTCGGGCGCTTTATGAGTTTCCATGTCGATCAATCCGACACGCGGCAACTGGGCATTGGCTGAAGCACGCTGCTTCAGTTCCAGCTTGCGGTAACGACCGCTCTCAGCATGCTGCCAACTTTCCGCGGATGGCGTGGCTGATCCCAATACCACCGGTATCTGCTGCTGATGAGCCCGCCAAATCGCCAGATCGCGCGCAGAATACCGTAGCCCTTCTTGCTGCTTGTACGAAGGGTCATGCTCTTCATCGACGATGATCAGCTTCAAGTGCGGCATAGCCGATAGCACCGCCAGTCGGGTGCCCAGCACGATGTCTGCACTACCCAGATGTGCGGCGATCCAACTACGAAGACGATCGCCCTCAGCAAGCTGACTGTGTAGTGTGACCACATTTAATTGCGGGAAGCGCGCCCGAACATTGTCTTCAAGCTGTGGCGTGAGATTGATTTCCGGTACAAGGATGAGTACTTGCGCCTGCTGACCCGCCGCACGCGCGCGCTCCAGCATGCGCTCGGCTGCATGCAAGTAGACCTCGGTCTTTCCGCTACCGGTGACTCCGAACAATAAAAATGTGCGAAAGCCTTCGCCATCAACGAGTGCCTCTACTGCGACTTGCTGCTCATCGTTCAGTACTGGACGATGCGGGATGGCTGCGGTCTGGTTCGCTGACGCGTTCTGCGCGAGTTTTTTCAACGCGCGATCCAGTGCGACCGTTTTTTCTGATCGCAAGCTCTTGGGTAAGCAAGGGAGCGCAACCTCGCCGAGGGGGCGCTGGTAGTAATCGGCCGCAAAGCGGCAGAGCGCAATCCAATCGGCGGGCACCGGCGGAAGCTGGCTTCGACATGCGATGATGTGACGCAGTTTGGCATGGTCGAGCTCGCTGTCGCTCTTCACGCCAACGATCAGGCCCACGACCTCACGCCGACCAAACGGCACTAATACAAACTGCCCCACGACCGGTTCCACCTCGTCGGCGGCAGTCGCCTCCCACAGGTAATCGAACTCGGTATCGAGCGGCGCATCGAGCGCGACAGACAGGATGCGGCGACTCACGACTTAAGGTAATTCCTTAGAAGTTGGGTTAAACATCAGTCACACAAGATGTTTTTTAACTATCCACAAATTTTGTGGATAACTTTGTGTGTAACCGGGGCTTGACAGCCGAAAGCCCAGATTTTATGCGGCTTCAAACAAATTGCTCAACAGGAATGCAAGCGGCATGGGCTAATAAAATCAAGGACTTACTCTGGTTTCTATCGCCTGCGAAAATTTTTTGAAGAAAATTTTTGAGCGACTTGACAAGGCCCGATTTTGTGAATAAACACCCTGCCGCTGTCATCAAACACTTACACGGGGAGCTGTGTGACGATATCGTCATACGAAAATGACACTGCCAGAAGGCATCGATCACGATCTGGGTGAGCGACCCGTGTCAAGCCTAACTCGGCGAATCAACGGCTTGTTGTGCGCTGGCTCCCCACCGAATGCACGCCTGTGGATATCTTTGTGAACAAAGCTTGTTCTGCGCCGAAAACTTTTCTTAGAAGCAAATCGCCAACTTAGCATAGCCCACGTCCTCGGGACCATGGCCAACCTTTTTAATCAAGGGGTTACAGCAAATTATTGGCGTAAGCTTTCAGAAAGCTGCGCAAGTGTTTGATTCACGAGCGTGGTGCCAGACTTGTGCATAACCACGCATTTTGTGCGGATTTCCTGGAAATCAGGCGCGCAGTTCGCGACTGATCTGATGCACGGCATCCACCAGCGCGGTCACCGATTCGGGTGGGGTGAACTGTGAAATGCCATGACCAAGGTTGAACACGTGTCCGCTCCCTGCCGTCGGCTTGCCAAATGACTCCAGCAAGCGCCTGACCTCGGCGCGGATCTGGTCGGGCTTGGAAAACAGTACGTTGGGGTCAAGATTGCCTTGCAGCGCGACCTTGTGGCCGACCTGCGCGCGCGCCTTCCCGAGGTTGACCGTCCAGTCGAGGCCGACCGCATCCGCGCCGCAGTCGGCGATTTCCTCGAGCCAGAGCCCGCCACCCTTGGTGAAAACGATACAGGGAATTTTTACTCCCTCATGCTCGCGTTTCAGCTGGCGGACTACTTCGCGCATGTAATGCAGAGAAAATGCCTGATAAACGCCATCAGCCAGCGCTCCACCCCAGGTATCGAAGATCATTACTGCCTGTGCGCCCGCGTCGATCTGGGCATTCAGATAGGCCGCGACCGCAGCGGCATTGACCGACAAGATGTGATGCATCAGATCCGGACGGTCGTAGAGCATGGTTTTCACCGTGCGGAAATCATCCGAGCCGCCGCCCTCCACCATGTAGCACGCCAGTGTCCACGGGCTGCCCGAGAAGCCGATCAGGGGCACACGGCCGTTCAGTTCGCGCCGAATCTGGGTGACCGCATCAAAAACGTATTGCAATTCGCCGAGGTCGGGCGCCTTGAGCGCGCGCACCGCGTTCTCATCGCGCAGCGGGTGCGCAAAGCGCGGGCCCTCGCCTTCGGCGAAGGAAAGACCCAGCCCCATCGCATCGGGCACGGTCAGGATGTCAGAGAACAGGATGGCCGCGTCGAGCGCATAGCGATCGAGAGGCTGAAGTGTCACCTCGGTCGCATAGTCCGGGTTGGTGGCCAGACCCATGAAAGAACCGGCTTTCGCACGCGTGGCACGATACTCCGGCAGGTAGCGACCAGCCTGCCGCATCAGCCACATCGGCGTGTAGTCGGTGGGCTGGCGCATCAGGGCACGCAGGAAAGTATCGTTTTTCAGCGGGGCGAAAGAGTGGGCCATCCTAGGCTTTCGTTGGGCGTGATTAAGGAGGCCGTATTATCACCGAAAGACCTGCCTGTACCGGCCTTTTCGCAGTGCTTTTCTCGGAATCCCCGGGTTCTTCTCGAGCTTAGGGCGCGACGATCAGCTCGACCCGAGCTTCTTTGAGCAATGCCTTCATGTTGGCGGGCGGCTCCGCATCGCAGAACAATTTGTCGATCTGGGAGAGATGCGCCAGACGCACCAACGCCTGGCGCCCGAACTTGTCCTGATCGGCGACCAGCCAAACCTCGCGCGACTGCTCAAGAATGGCCTGCGACACCCTCACCTCGCGCGAGTCAAAGTCACGCAGTGTGCCGTCCGGCTCGATGCTTGAAATGCCGATGATCCCGATATCCACCCTGAACTGCCGGATGAAATCCACGGTCGCCTCGCCGACGATGCCACGGTCACCTTCCCGCACCACACCGCCGGCCACGATGACCTCGGAGCCGGGCTGACCGGCCAGGATGGTGGCGACGTTCAGGTTGTTTGTCACGACATGCAGCCCCGTGTGGTGCGTGAGCGCGCGCGCCACCTCCTCAGTGGTGGTGCCGATATTGATCAGCAGCGAGCTTCCGGGGCGCACGCGCGCGGCGACGGCTGCAGCGATGCGGCGCTTGGCCTGGATATTCATGACCTGACGCTGGCTGTAGTCGATGTTTTCGACAGAAGAAGGCATCCCCACCCCGCCGTGATAGCGCGCCAGCAGCTTGGCCTCTTCCATCTGCTTCACGTCACGGCGCACGGTCTGGGGTGTCACCGCCAGCTGCTGCGCCAGCTCTTCGACCGAAATCGTGACCTGACGCCGCACGGCTTCAAGAATCGCGCGCTGACGAGGATTCAGGGTCATGGTCGGGCTCCGCCGATGGCTTTAGTGACATTTAGAAAAGAAACGAAAACATTAACGGTTCGTTTTGTTGATTTTTGTTCGTTTACCGTCTATCTTTGCTCGGAGATAGTGTCAGGTCAACCCCGATTTGGCAAACCGCGCGGCGAGGCGAGCTGCTTAACCGCGCAATCCCGCACTCGACAGCCCACCCGCGATCGAGTCAGGCACGGCCCTGATGTTAGTTGTCCATTCAACGCGAACATGAATCCATCCAAGGCTCTGACTGCAGATGTTCTGATCGTCGGCGGCGGCATCAACGGCGCGGGAATCGCGCGTGATGCGGCCGGACGCGGACTGTCAGTCATCCTGTGCGACAAGGATGATCTGGCGCAGCACACCTCATCGGCTTCTACGAAACTGATTCATGGCGGGCTACGCTATCTCGAGCATTACGAATTCAATCTCGTGCGCAAAGCGCTGATCGAGCGCGAAGTATTGCTGCGCGCCGCACCTCACATCATGTGGCCGATGCGCTTCGTGATGCCGCACGATCAGGGACAACGTCCTGCATGGATGATCCGTGCCGGACTCTTTCTTTACGATTTCCTCGCCAAGCGCGAAATTCTGCCGGGCTCCGGCGCTGTCTCGCTTCGCTCGCATCCGTCGGGCGCTCCGCTGAAGCCAGAATTCACTCGCGGCTTTATCTATTCTGACGGCTGGGTAGATGACGCTCGACTCGTCGTACTGAACGCGCTCGACGCTGCTGAACACGGTGCACAAGTGTTCACGCACACACGCTGCGAATCCGCGCGTCGTGTAGGTGAGCACTGGCACGCCACCCTGCGCCGCTCTGACGGCAGCGCGCTAGAAGTTCAAGCACGATGCGTCGTGAATGCCGCCGGCCCCTGGGCTGCGCAGTTTCTGCATGAGGCGGTGGCACGCGACAGCGGGAAATCGCTGCGGCTGGTCAAGGGCAGCCATATCGTCGTCAAGAAGATGTTTGATCATCCGTTCGCCTACATCTTCCAGAACCCTGACGGCCGCATTGTTTTCGCGATTGATTACGAGCAGGACTTCACACTGGTCGGCACCACCGACCTCGAGTACACGGGCGACACCAACAAGGTCGCGATTGATCAGAGCGAGATCGACTATCTGTGCCAACTGACCGAGCGCTACTTCAAGAAGCCGATCAAGCCTTCCGACGTGGTCTGGTCTTATTCTGGCGTGCGCCCGTTGCTGGAAGACGATTCTGCGAACGCGTCTGAAATCACGCGCGACTACAAACTCGCCATAGACGGCGAGCAGGCACCGCTGCTGTCGGTCTTCGGCGGCAAGATCACCACGTTCCGCAAGCTGGCGGAAGAGGCGGTCGACATGATCGCCTCGGCACTTGGCAATACGCACGGCACCTGGACCGAGCACGCATGCCTGCCCGGCGGCGACCTGTTCGGCGAACCCCAGAATCGCGCGGTGCTTGAGTTCGACGTTTTCGTACACGAAATGCAGCGCACTTACGCTTGGCTGCCGGCTAAGCTGATCGCGCGCTACGCACGGGCCTATGGCACGCGCATGCACACATTGCTGGCAGGCCGCCATACCGTAGAGGGCATGGGGGAACAGTTGGCCGAAGGATTGTTTGAGGCCGAGCTGGAATATTTGGTGAAAACTGAGTGGGCGTCCTCGGGCGCCGATATACTGTGGCGTCGTTCTAAACTGGGATTGCACCTGCCGGCAGATGCCGAGCAGACGATCGACCAGTGGATCGCCCGCACAAAACTATAAAAGCAATCAGCGACTACAGCAGCATCGTCGCAAGAGGAGACATAGTGCGTCTGGAACTCCAGGGCGTGACCCGCAAGGTCGGCGCCGAAACCCATCTGTATCCGACGTCCGTGGCCTTGGAACCCGGCGCGATCAATGTGCTGCTCGGCGCGACACTCGCCGGCAAGACCACACTGATGCGACTAATGGCCGGGCTCGACAAGCCCAGCGAAGGACGCATCATCGCTGACGGCGTCGACGTGACCGGCGTGCCGGTTCGCGAACGCCATCTCGCGATGGTGTATCAGCAGTTCATTAATTACCCATCGATGTCGGTGTTCGAGAACATTGCATCGCCTCTGCGCATCACCGGCAAACTCTCCGACGACGAGATTCGCACTCGCGTCCATGAAATGGCCGAGCGCCTGCATATCTCAAGCTATCTTGATCGCCTGCCGGGGGCGCTGTCCGGTGGACAACAGCAACGCTGCGCGCTCGCGCGTGCGCTGGTAAAAAATGCGGGTCTGCTGCTGCTCGACGAACCGCTGGTCAACCTTGACTACAAGCTGCGTGAAGAACTTCGGCGCGAACTGTCTGATCTGTTTTCTTCCAGTGGCACTACCGTGGTTTACGCGACGACCGAGCCGCTCGAGGCCTTGCTGCTGGGTGGCCATACGCTGCTAATGCATGAAGGTCGCGTGCTGCAACATGGTCCAACCTTATCGGTATTTAATACTCCTGTATCCGTCACTGCGGCGCGTACCTTCAGCGACCCGCCCATCAATTTGTTCAGCGCCCATGTCGCGCAAGGGGTAGCGCAGTTGACCGCGGGCCTGAGCATTCCGCTAACCACCGCACAGCAATCTGCGCTCGGCGGACAGACCACCATTCAGCTCGGCTTGCGTGCGCATAGCCTGCACGCGTCGGCGCGCGCCGGCGACTTCGCATTGGACGGCACGATCGACCTCGCAGAGATCAGTGGTTCGGAAACGTTCGTACACATGAAGCGTGACAGCCTGTCACTGGTCGCCCAGCTTCCGGGCGTGCACGAGATGGCGTTCGGCGCATCATCGACGATGCATTTCCAGCCCGGTGATTTGTTCATCTTCAGTGCCGATGGCGCGCTGATTTACGCCCCGGGAGTGTGAGATGGCACGCATTGAACTCGCTGGCCTTGCGCACAGCTACAAATCCAATCCCTCGCAGCCATCAGACTACGCACTACGCCCGATGGAAATGACCTGGCAAGACGGCGGCGCGTATGCGCTGCTCGGCCCCTCAGGGTGCGGCAAGACAACGCTGTTGAATATCATCTCCGGACTCATCACGCCATCGCAAGGCAAGGTGCTCTTCGACGGCCGTGATGTGACACACCTGCCCCCGGAACAGCGCAATATTGCGCAGGTGTTTCAGTTCCCTGTGATCTACGACACGATGACGGTGGGCGAAAACCTCGCTTTCCCGTTGAAGAATCGCGGCTGGAAACAGGCCGACATCGACAAGCGCGTTGCGCAGATCGCTGAGATTCTTGAGCTCTCTGGTGAGCTGAAACATCGTGCCTCCGGTCTGACACCGGATGCAAAACAAAAGATCTCGCTCGGCCGCGGACTGGTGCGCCCGGATGTCGCCGCGGTGCTGTTTGACGAACCGCTGACCGTGATTGATCCGCATTTGAAATGGCTGCTACGACGCAAGCTGAAAGAGATTCATCACGAGCTGAAGCTATCGCTCATTTATGTCACGCACGACCAGATCGAGGCGCTGACCTTTGCTGATCAGGTGGTCGTGATGACTGACGGTGAAGTCGTTCAGGTTGGTAGTGCGCAGTCCTTGTTCGAAACACCCGAGCACACTTTCGTTGGCTACTTCATCGGCAATCCAGGAATGAACCTGCTGCCTTGCGAATGGCGTGCCGACGGTGTACAGATTGCAGGTGTCAGCACGGCACTGACTGCGCCCACCGGACTGGCTGGCGGCGAAGGCAAACTCACGCTGGGTATCCGACCTGAGTACGTGCAATGCAAACCGTCGCAGGAAGCGGGGTCACTACCAGCACGCGTGATCAGTGCGCGCAACATGGGAACCCACTGGCTGGTCGAGTCCCAACTTGGCGAGCACCGCATCGCCGCTAAGCAACGCGATCTGCATCCGGTCCATTCGGGCGATACGGTATGGCTAAGCTTGCCTGCCGCTCGAACTCTGTACTACGTGAACGACAAGCGGGTGGCCTAATTGAACAAGACTCTGAACAACAAAGCATGGTGGCTGGTGCTACCGGTGATCCTGTCGGTCGCGTTCTCGGCCATCATGCCGCTGATGACCGTGGTGAACTACTCGGTGCAGGATATCCTCGGTCCGGATCAGGCGGTGTTTGTCGGGATGGAATGGTTCAAGTCGGTCATGCGCGATCAGGATCTGCACTCGGCGCTCTGGCGCCA
>CAZXRS010000035.1:0-13760 GCA_964642635.1 uncultured Bifidobacterium sp.
GAGAACATCGACTTGATCTGCTCGGTCATTTCTTCCATGCCGGGCGGCGCCATGATTTCCATCTGTGCTCGAGGTTCGGCGAGCTCGATGTCGATTTCCTTGTCGTCGAGCGATCCCTCGCGCAGACGTTTGCGGAAGGTCTGACGGGTGGTGCTGGCGCTTTTATCTTCTGCTGTCTGCGTGCTGGCGAAACCAAAGTCGCGTGCCGGTGGCAGTAGCACGTCGAGGATACGTTCTTCGGCGGCATCCTGCGCTTGCACACGTACCTTGCGCATCTCCTGCTCGCGCCCCTGCTTAATGCCGATCTCGGTCAGGTCTCGGATGATGCTGTCGACGTCGCGGCCGACATAGCCCACCTCAGTGAACTTGGTAGCTTCGATCTTGATAAAAGGCGCATCCGCGAGCTTCGCTAGTCGGCGCGCTATCTCAGTTTTTCCGACACCGGTCGGACCGATCATCAGTATATTTTTTGGGGTGATCTCGTGACGCAGTGGATCCGGTACCTGTTGCCGGCGCCAGCGATTGCGCAGAGCAATCGCCACCGCGCGCTTGGCCTTGGCCTGACCGACGACATGCTTGTCGAGTTCGGCGACGATTTGTTGCGGTGTGAGATTCATGGAGGTTTAGTCGAGAGTTTCTATCGTCAGCGACAGATTGGTGTAGATACACAATTCGCCGGCAATGTTCAAAGATTTCTTCACGATGTCAGCCGGTGCCAACTCGGTGTTTTCATAGAGCGCCAGTGCGGCGGCCTGTGCATAGCTACCGCCGGAGCCAATTGCGCCGACACCTTTTTCGGGTTCGAGCACATCGCCGTTGCCGGTGATGATGAGTGTCGCTTCACGATCCGCAACAAGCAGCATAGCTTCCAGCCGGCGCAGCATGCGATCCGTGCGCCAGTCTTTGGCAAGCTCGACAGAGGCGCGTAGCAAGTTGCCCTGATGCGCCTCAAGCTTGGATTCGAAGCGCTCAATCAGCGTGAAAGCGTCCGCGGTACCGCCGGCGAATCCGGCGAGCACCTTGCCGTGGAAGAGCTTGCGCACCTTGCGCGCCGAGCCTTTCATGACCACGTTGCCGAGGGTGACTTGTCCGTCGCCGCCGAGCGCAACCTGCGCGCCGCGACGTACGGACAGAATGGTAGTGCCGTGAAATTGTTCCATGCGAATTCTTCCGGAGCGCCTGAGTAGCCCGGCGATATCGCTCAGGGCGGGCGGTTGCTGAACTTGAATCTGCCCTCTCCGCCGACCAGTTGCAGCAGGGTCGACACCAGATAAGGCATATGGCGCCATTCTACCGGTTTGCCTTTTGCGAGGCTCGATACGCCCTCAAGCAACGCGGCGGCCGCATTGAATTCGACCAGCCGCAATTGCTGGCCATCGAGCATGATCGTGTTACTACCTTCGGAGGCGGCGCGCAGCGAATGAATCAGCGCATCCACCGGCATCACGATCTCCGGAGGCAGGCAGAGGTCGGTACTGACTTGCGCAAGTGGTGAACGCAATCCGAGCGGGGGCGGCGGGGACAGTTCGAAAGTCATACTGTAATTGACGCAGGCGTCTTCGTAGGCGCGCTCGTCACCACTGATGCGCAGCAGCTCGATGAGCAATCGCCATACGCTGTCGTCAACGCCCTGACGATCTTGTTGCGTCGTGCTTTGTAGCAGCGTCATTAGCGCTGGTGCGGGCACGATAGCGACCTGTTTGCCTTGCACTTCCCAGCGCTTGAACAGTGCCAGCAATGCCGCGCATCCTGCATGATCGATCTCTGTGATGCCGCGCAGGTCGAGGTTGAAGCTCGATGACGGCTGCGCCATCTGCTCGAATTGCGCAAGCGCCGGCCTCGAACTTGCGAGCAGTTTGCCGCGAAACGCCAACGCAGGATGTTGCCCCGTCACAGTTTTGGTCGAACGCGCACGCCATTGCGGGGGCGAGGTTTCGAAACGCTCTGCGTAGCGTAGCGCGATATCATCGAAGCGGCGCTGGTCTTCTTCGAAGCTGGCCAGTTCCAGTAGCATCATCCATGCGATGGTTTCCCTCTGCTCACCGGTCATGTGATCTACGGCTTCGAGTAGCAGACGCTCTGCCACTTTCGTCTGACGACTCGCATACAGAATGCTCGCCTCGGTGATGCTTTGCTCCAGCAACATTGCTGGTTCAGTATGAACGGCGACCTGTCCTTCGAGATCGAATTCTGCGGTGATTTCCGATTCGATCGCATCGATCTTGCGTGCGGTGGCTAGCCGATGATCATCGGCAGGCGCTACAGACGTGCGCACACTTTTTACTGGGTGGGCCTTAGATTTGCCGAACAGGTCGAGGAATTTCAAGAGTGTGCGGACTGGCAACGGGAGGCACACGAGCATAATCCGCGACGCTTATGCGCGCGACAAAGATGATCAACTGTTAGCGTGTATTGAAGGATGCTGCCCGTAGGCAGCATCATTTGTGGTAACTAACCAACATCCCGTTCGAGTTTCACCAATAGCTTCAAAAGCGCGCGCGTACACCTAGCAGGATGTTACGACCGGGTTGGGGTGCATAGTCTTTGAGTAGTGATGTCGACAGACGTATTTCTTCATTCAGCAGATTACGCGCGATGAGAAACCAGGTCAGGTCGTTGACGCCGATGCGTTGGCGGTATGTCAGGCTGGCATCGACACGCGTGTAGCCGCGAGTGGTGGTTTCGTCGGAGATCGTAGGACTAGCAATGCGATATTGTGCATTGACATCAAGTACAGAGAGCGAGGAACGCCATTGATCATTCTGGTAGCCGACTGTCATACCGATCCGGTCGGCCGGTTGCAGCGGCAGGTTACCGAGTTGGGTCAGCACTCCACGTGCAGAGTCGGCAAATGCACGGCCAAACCATCCCGGCTCATCCAGGTTGTAACTGATGTCGATTTCATAGCCGCGCAATGTCGCATCCGCCTGGCTAAAGGTTCGCTCTCGTAGCGCACCGTCGGTATCGCAAGTCACCGTGACACGAGCATCGTCCACACAGTCACCGATGCGGCCATACACAAAGTTACCGATCTTGTTCTGAAAGATGTTTGTCCGCCAGCGCAGCTTGCCTTCCGTTTTTTGCCACGACAGGTCGATGTTTTGCGAGGTTTCCTTGCGCAACGTGGCTGAGCCGATATCGTAGGTTTCGGTCGGGTGATGGACTCCGCCTGAATACAACTCTTCTGCCGTCGGCGCGCGCTGCGCGAGGGTAGCGGTGAGGCCGAGTGCATAGCCCCGAGTGTAGGCCCACAAAGCACCTGCCGATGTGGATGCCAGCGTGAAGTCGCGG
The DNA here is from genome assembly GCA_964642635.1 of uncultured Bifidobacterium sp. Lineage (GTDB taxonomy): Bacteria > Pseudomonadota > Gammaproteobacteria > Burkholderiales > Burkholderiaceae_D > Pernthalerella. Next base: position 3,292 of record CAZXRS010000035.1, read on the forward strand.
CGCGCCACGCCGAGCGGACGGCGACCGACTTGCTCGACACGTGCGCCGACATTGATGCGCACGCTACCGATGTCCGTCTCCTCAACGGCGAAGGCTGCCACCGACGATGAGCGGGTATTGGGCACGGTCGGATCTTCGAGTGGATTCGCAACGTTCAAGGCTTGTACGGTTGCATAGTCCGTCTGTAGGCCGAGCTTGCCGCGCCAGCCGCCCAGCGGCAGGTGGCTCAGTTCCCAACGTGATTCCATGGAGCGATTAGAAAACTTCACATGCGGATCGGTTCCGTTTTCGAGTTCAGTGTGTTGATAGTCGTTATGGCCCAGCTTGATGCGAAGAGCGTCGAAGCCGGGTAGTGGCGAGCGAATCAGACTATCGATATCGAGTCGTGTCTGTGCCAGGTCGATACGTGCATTTTCGTGGCGGCCATGGATGCCGTACAGCTTGTCGGTCTGAGATAGAGATGCGCCGACATGGCCCCATGTCTCTATCAGTGACGCACCCAGGCCGAGATTGGTATCTCGACTACCCGAAAAAGGCAGGCGGCCCGAATAGCCGCTGCCATCTACAGCGCTATTGCCGGGGATACGATAATCTCCCGCGCGCAGGGTGCTGCCATCGACGTGCAGTCCGATGTTACCGGCCGATCGGTCGGCGCTGAACGCCACGGCGTTACTGCCGTCGCCGGTGCCTGCGCGCAACTCTGCTTCACCCGTGGCATGGCGTTCAAGTTGTGTTGGTATGCGACCGTTGACGATATTGATCGCGCCACCGATCGCTCCGGAGCCGTACAGTAGCGTGGTAGGCCCGCGCAGTATTTCGATCTGCTGCGCACTCAGCAGGCCGGTGCTGACCGCATGATCATTCGAAATGGCTGACAGGTCTCCACTGCTCATGCCGTTCTGTAGGATTTTTACGCGTGGTCCTTCGAGGCCGCGTATCACTGGTCGCGACGCCCCGGCGCTGAACGAAGAGGCAGTGACACCGGGCTCGCGCGATAGTGTGTCACCCAGCGAGGTGCCAAGTTTGTCCCGCAGCTCATCGCCCGATAACACGCGCGCGGGCGCGATGATGGCGGTGTTTTCCTGCGATGAAAAAGGATCGGCAGTCACGATCACCGGAGCGAGCGTTCCGCCGATCTGCTGCGCTTTGGCGACGAACGGAACACCGCATAGCGCGCATAACGCGGTGCGCGCGAGTGCTGACTTCGAAAAAGCCATCTGAATCTCCACAAACAATGAACGCGAGATATAGCCACGGTTTTCGCGGCCACGGTCCTTGAAAGGTGTCAGGCGTTCAGTGGCGGAGCGCGGGAGCTGAAGTGAGCAGTGAAAAGACGCTTGTCGCCAGCGCAAGGGGGCAGCAGTACTGGCGCGTCGGCAGACATCGTCGGCAGGGGCGCTAGTGCTGAGGATTGCAGACCGGCGCCGAGTGCCATCGCATCGAGTGCGGCGCACGTCCCGCCCGCTTTTGCGTGGTCGAATGCGTCGCCCTTGATTGGCGCAGAACTTTCCAGTTCAGGCAGAGCGCCTGCATGGGCGATCGCGTGCGCGTAGCCCAGCCACTGCGTGAACAGTAGGCTCAGTGCCAGCAGGACGCTGAGGGCGGCGCTGCGGCAATGTGGGCGTAAGGCGTGCGGATTCATCCGTCAGGAGGTGACTTCGAAGTGTGCGAGTCGGCGGATGGTAGCTCAAAAAAGCCAGCCCCGCCAAGAGGCGGGGCTGGGATGAAACTGTCGTCAGTTAGGTTGGCGGTTTAGTCGCCGTACAGCTTCTGTTTTAGCTCGCGGCGCTGTTGTGCTTCAAGCGACAGCGTCGCGGTCGGGCGTGCGAGCAGGCGCGGAATGCCGATCGGCTCGCCTGTTTCTTCACACCAGCCGTAGTCGCCGGTATCGATGGAGTGCAGCGATTGCTGGACCTTCTTTAATAGTTTGCGTTCACGGTCGCGCGTGCGCAGCTCAAGCGCATGTTCTTCTTCGATGGTTGCGCGATCCGCCGGATCCGGTACCAGCACGGTTTCGCGCAGGTGCTCGGTGGTTTCGCCGGCGTTTTTCAGGATGTCTTTTTCGAGCTGCTGCAGGCGCGCCTTGAAGAACGCGAGTTGCGCAGGATTCATGTAGTCCTTCTCACCCATCTTGAGGATTTGCTCCTCGGTGAGCAGGGTACCGTCAGTTGGCTTGGAAGTCTTGGAATTGGTTGCCACGTCGCTTGCTTTCGTAACTGCGAATCGGTGAATTCTACCCGCGGGCTGTGCAACGTGATTGCTGTCGCGCAGTCCTTCAGGGCCGTGGTTCCGGTCCGAACCTGTCTTTTGAGGCGGGTGATGGCACTGGTGTCTCTCGCAGCGCCTGCAGGGGTGAACATACCACTGATCATTCGCTGCGCCCTTGCCACCGACCCGATGAGACAGATTGTTTAGCAGGGCCGGCTGAAACCGGCGGCTATTGTAATCGCATTGTCCCCCCGCACGACAAGCTTTGCATGATTTTTAATTTGTTTCGCGGAAGGAAGTCGGTTTGTCAATGAAAAAGGTTTTCAAACTTGTACCGACCGTCAGGCAAGACACTGATCCAGCCCGTCGGTGAAAACCTTTTTCGGCAGGTTTTGCCCGATGAACACGATCTTGCTGCCACGCGCCTCAGCTTCGCCCCACGGCGCGCCAAGATCACTGCCCATGGTCTGGTGCACACCCTGAAAGATCACCTTACGTGTCGCGCCTTTGAGCCAAAGCACGCCCTTGTAGCGCAGCATGCGCGGCCCGAAGGCCTGTACTAGCCCCGCGACAAATTCTTCCAGCCGCGCCGGATCGAACGGGCGATCGCTGCGGTATACGAAGGCTGCGATGTCATCGGTATGCGTGCCGTGCGCATGACCATGCTCATGCTCGTGGTGATGGTGATGCTCGTGATCATGTCCACAGTGCTCGTCGCAGTCATGATCATGATGATCATGTGAGGCCTCCTTCAGGAAGTCCGGGTCGATGTCGAGTTTCTCGTTCAGGTTGAAGCCGCGGATATCGAGTATCTCGGCAATCGGCGCTTTACCGAAGTCGGCGCGCATGATGGGTGCACGTGGATTGATGCGCTTGAGCCGCGTCTCGAGTACGGTTACCTGTTCGGCGGGTACCAAATCGGACTTCGACAACAGCATGCGATCCGCAAAGCCAACCTGCCGTTGCGCTTCTTCGAAGCGATCTAGCTGCTCCATGGCGTGGCTTGCATCGACCACGGTGATCACACCATCGAGCAGGTAGGAAGTGCCGATGTCCTCATCCATGAAAAAGGTCTGCGCGACCGGGCCAGGATTGGCGAGTCCGGTAGTCTCAATCACCACGTGGTCAAATTGCAGTGCGCCATCGCGTCGCTTCTGCGCGAGCTGGCCTAGCGCAGCGATCAGGTCGCCACGCACCGTGCAGCAGATACAGCCGTTGTTCATCTCGACGATTTGCTCGTTACTGTCTTGAACCAGAATTTCGTTGTCGATGTTTTCTTCACCGAATTCGTTTTCGATGACGGCGATCTTCATGCCATGCTGCTCGCGCAGCAGTCGGTTGAGTAAGGTCGTCTTGCCGGCTCCGAGAAAGCCGGTGAGGATGGTGGCGGGAATCAGAGCCATGGTTAGTGTGTTGTCGATGGAAAGATGGTTGCCGGCGGTTGTTCTGGCGGCAAGTAACGAACTAGCCGCCCTGCTTCTTCGCGCGCGGATGCGCTGCGTCGTACACCTGCGCGAGGCGCTGGAAATCGAGCGAAGTATAGACCTGTGTTGATGAAATCGATGCATGCCCCAGCATTTCTTGTACTGCTCGCAGGTCGCCCGAAGATTGCAGCACATGCGAGGCGAATGAGTGCCGCAGCACGTGCGGGTGTACATCGGCCGGTATGCCTAGAGACTGCGCATGCGCCTTGATACGTTTCTGCACCTCGCGCGCTGATATACGATGGCCGCGCGCTGAAAGGAATAACGCGTTTGCATCCTCCGCAGGTTCTGCACGCGTGATGCTGCCGCGCACCTCCAGCCATTCGCGCAGGGCCTGCATGGCTGCAGCCCCGATCGGCACGCTGCGACGCTTGCTGCCTTTACCGGTGACAGTGAGTTCGGCGGCGTCCAGGTCTATCCATCCCAACGATTGATAACTGCCGTCCTGAAGGTAACGCACATCCAGACTGGTGAGTTCCGATACCCGCAAGCCGCTCGAATACAGTAACTCGAACATCGTTCGGCTACAGAGTGTATGCACCGCCTTGTTTTCATCGCCGCTGACCTTGGCCGATACCAGCTTGACCGCATCATCGACCCCGAGCGCTTTAGGCAGCGACTTCGCTCGCTTCGGAGGCTTCACGCCATCGACAGGGTTGGTAGGCAATGTGTGATGCAGGGCGAGCCAGCTGAAGAAGCCACGCCAGGCCGATAGCTTGCGCGCGATCGAAGCTGGCGACATGCCGCGGGCATGTAACTGGCTGATATAGCGGCGAATATCGAACTGCGTGAGTTGGTTCAGTGACCGGTGGTCAGATGTCTCGGCGGCCAGCGTGGTGAGCTGGTCAAGATCGCGCTGGTAACTGTTGAGCGTGTGCGCGGACAGCTTGCGCTGCGTCTGCAGGTGCTGCAGGTAGCCGGCGATGTCGTTCTGCGCGCCGGTCATGTGTGCGCGCTCAGTTCACCAGCTGCTGCAGCTGGGCGCTGGCGATCTCGCCAATGCGCGCGAGCAAGTCGGTGGCAAGCTCGGCCGAAAAGCGCTGAGGATCGGGCGAGCCCAGCACCATCAGGCCAAAGCTATGTTCGCTGCCCGGTTTGCGCAGTGGCACCAGCGCGGCCGACTGCATACTCGTTGCATCATCAAGCCATAGTACGCCGGGCTGACCGGCGGCAGAACCGCAAACGGGCGTCGCATGATGGTCGGCGAATGTGCGGGCTTCCTCATCGTCGACCAGGAACCATGCATCGGCAAAGGCAGCCTTTACGTCCCACAGCCTGAGTGTTGCCGCGGGTACCTGAAAGCTTTCCCGCATCGCGTCCAACAGGGAGGCTGGCAGGTCATTGCTGGCATCATCGGACAGCAGACGCAGAATCCACTGATGGACATTGCTCATGATGACGTCATTGCTACCCGCGTTTCGCGTGAGCGCGGCCAGCTTCAATTCCAGTTGGCGAATTTTGTCGCGCAGCACCTCGACCTGGCGTTCTTGCAGCGACACCGTACGTCCACCGAGCGCGGTCGTCAGCTTCAGTCCGGCGATCAGTTCTGGGTTGTGCTCGAAAAAATCCGGGTACTCCTGCAGGAAAAGTGCAACCGCGTTCGCGTCGGGCAGTTGAGTCATGGCGTTGATCAGATCCGGTGGTGGGTCATTCGCGACCCAGGTTGGTCGATGAGATGAGCGCGATTTTACCTGCTTGGCAGTAACTTCCGGGAAATTCTGTAGCGCAAAAAAAGCGGCACCCGAAGGTGCCGAAAAGAGAGGAGATTAAATTCGCAGAAGACTCTGCAGGCTGAAACCAGCCCATCCGGCACTTGCTCGTGCTACATGGACAAGCACCGAATCCTTGATGAGCCGTGAGGCTCGTGATCGATCAGAACAGGTGACGAACGCCGAAGTTGAAAGCTTTGTTGTTATTCGCGCCATTTTCGGAGTTATTGCCGACGACATAGGTAGCGCCACCACTGTTATCGATGTAGCCGTAGGCGGCATACAGATTGGTGCGCTTGGAAAGCGCGTAGGTATAGCCAATGCCGTATTGATCTGCATCGTTTGCGGCGTTTGCACCGCGACCGTCGGCCCTGATGAACGACGCAATGAAGTTGTGCGGGCCGAATGGAACAGTGACGCCGATAAGATAATTGCGGCTCTTGCCTTGGGCGGCCCAATCGTTGTCAGCGATCGCGGCAAAGCCTTTCGCTACACCAAAATCATAATTTGCTGCCAGCATGTTGCTTGTCACGCTAGCAGTGCCTGGCGCATTGTTTCTACGGTAGTGAGCCAATCTGACGTTTAGCGGTTTGCTGCTGTATCCAACAGATCCAGTGATGACTCGATCAGTAGAGCTGCTGGTCGAGTTTTCGCCAAAGCCATAAGCGATCTCGCCACTGAAGTCAGAGATGATTGGTGTCGCATACTTGACCGAGTTATTCATGCGAAGTGCGCGCTCGGTATCCGTGCTTAAGAAAGGCATCATCAGGTTCTGAGCGTTGCCGGCGAGGCCTGAGGCGAAGGGATCGGCCACCTGATTCAGTGTAAGAAAGTACGAGGTGTATTGACGGCCCAGAGTCAGGGTGCCGTAGTCGTTTTGAAGACCGACGAAGCTTTGACGTGCAAAGGCCAAGTTACCCTGATTGAAGCCTCCTTTATCGGCGGCGATCCCGGTTTCGAGTACGAAGAGGGCCTTCATTCCGTCACCGAGATCCTCGGTTCCTTTGAAGCCCAAGCGCGTACCTGATTGTGCGCCGCTAGTTATTTTGTTGCCGACGGTTGGGGAAGCGCCCACTTGCCCGGTCTCCCTCACCAACCCCATATCCACAATCCCGTAAACCTCAATAGCCGATTGCGCTTGTGCAGCGCCGGCGAATGCGCCGGCCATTGCCAACGCGATATGCAACTTCTTCATCTTCATCCCCAATAAAAAGTTTTCGAGCGATCCGCGCAAGTCGGATGTGCCGAAAGTTAATTGTCTGAATGGAAATGAGAAAAAGATCGGCTACCCGCGAAACAGCGTGTTGGTGAGGACGTTGGGGTTTTGCAACTGCTGTTGTTTTATTAACACTGCTCAGCGTTGACGAGACCTAAGTCTGGCCGCAGAGTGCGCCTGTTTTCTTTTTGATAATTCAGGCGGCCTTGCCCTAGTCCGATGGCCAACCGGGAAGAATTACTGATCATTCGCGCTGCGCGTTCCGGCAATGCGCAGGCTCAACTCGCGCTCGGGAAGCGCTATCTGTTTGGCAGCGTCAGCCTGCCGCAGAGCGCCGCCACGGCACTGCACTGGCTGGAAAAGGCGGCAGAACAAAATCAGGAAGAAGCGTGGATGCTGATCGGAGAGTATGTGTCATTCACAGTCGCATCGCAGGCGGGAGATGCACTAAGACTGGCGCTCTGGTACGAGCGCGCATTCGAAGGCAAGTCTGCGCGCGCCGGGCTCGTGTTTGCCAAGCTCGTGTTCTCGTCTTGGAATCGGGCAGAAGCATCACTGCGCCAAAAATCGATACGTGCGTTACATGCAGCGGCCGAGGCGGGCATTGCAGACGCTCAGTGGCTCTACGCTCAGCAACTCGGTATCCACGATCTACTTGCCGCGAAGCAGGTACAAGATATTCCGCTGCATGTACGGAATTGCCGCGATCAAATTCTTGAGTGGAGTGCCAAGGCGGCCAAAGGTGGCGTAAGCGATGCGCAGTACGCGCTAGCCGACTATGCGTGGCAACAAGGCGATACCGTCAAATTCTTATTTTGGGCATTGCCAATGGCCCAGGAGCTTGACCGCAGACAACATGGACCTGTGGCCTATCGACGCACCCAGGGCAAGCAGCAACTGCGCTTGTTCACCCGCTGCGCGCGGGCGCTGGTCGCCATGAAAGATCCGAATCTACGGCTCATCGAACGCTACCTGAAGATCGCGGGCGACGGCGGCGATGCGGATGCACAACTAGTCTTCGGTCTATGGATCGCGCGCATGGATGAAGACGGTAAACGTATTAAACACGTACCCGGAGTGGCACATTACAAAAAGGCGATACGATGGCTCTCCATGTCGGCAGAGCAAGGCACCGCTGCAGCCTGGTTCGCGATCTCACGCATTTATCTGAAGCCAGAGTTTTCAAGACGTAGCATCAATGAATCACGCCGATTCCTCGAAATGGCGGCAGCAAGCGGATACTGTCGCGCACAGCTGGAGCTGGGCTTGGTTGCGTGGAGATCGCGTCGCATCGAGCATGGTGCAGATGTTCGCGCGGTGTATTGGTTGCAGAAGGCCTCAAGTCAGGGTAGTCCGGAGGCGAAGAAGATACTGAGCAAGATCGCACCGCCGGTGCGCAAGTCAGAGTGGGCGACTGCCGCACGAGCGTCCTTCAATCGCGAGGTTAGCAGCCAATATCCGTTTCTTGCGGCTCGCATCGAACTGGCCTATTGGTTCGGTCTGACCAGAGCAGAGGCGCTGCTGATTGATGTCGAGGCGTCGGACCATGGTCATTGCCTGGAGGTTGACATCCGCGCATCTCATCCGCGAAGTCGGCGCAGGTTGATTCAGGTGCAGACTGGAGAGCAAAGGCAGGCACTCGACCGCGCGTCGCGCGTTTTCGATATTGCTGACGTGCAGGGAGAATTGGGGCCGGAAGGGAATTACCGGCAGAGGCTATATCGATTCCGAAGTTTGCTCGCCCAAAGGCGCACGCCACCGGCGCGTCGTGCGTAAAGAGCGCCCTCGTTGTGCAGCGACATCAGATCTCGTAGGTGCCTTCAAACACGCTCACTGCAGGACCGGTCAGCATCACCGGCGCTTCACCGCCCAGCCAGGCAATTGACAGCTCGCCTCCGCGTGTCGATACCGACACCGGCGAATCAAGGAGTCCGAGTGAGATCCCGGCAACGACCGCCGCACACGCGCCGGTGCCGCACGCAAGCGTCTCACCTGCACCGCGCTCGAAGACGCGCAGCCTGACATGCTGGCGATTGACGACCTGCATAAAACCCGCATTGACCCGGCGCGGAAAGCGCGGGTGATGTTCGATCGTAGCTCCATCAACCAGTACCGGCGCCGTATCCACGTCATCCACCACCTGCACGGCATGCGGGTTACCCATCGATAGCACGGAGAACTCGACGCTCTTGTTGTTAACTTCCAGCGACCACAACGTGCCCGATGCCACGGTTCGTCCCTGCAGGCCCGCGCTGTCAAATGGAACACGTGGAAGATCAAAAATCGGCGCACCCATGTTGACGGTGATACGGCCATCATCTTCAAGCCGGGGTTCGATCACACCGGACATTGTCTCCACCCGAATCTCGCGCTGCTCGGTAAGGCCCTTATCGACCACGAACTTCACAAAAGCGCGCGCACCATTGCCGCATTGCTCCACCTCGCCACCGTCAGCGTTGAAAATGCGATAGCGAAAATCTACACCGGCTTGTGTCGGACGTTCGACGACGAGGATCTGGTCGGCACCAATACCGAAGCGACGGTCGGCGATATGTCGCCACTGATCAGCAGTGAAATTAACCGACTGGTTGATGGCATCAATCACGACGAAGTCGTTGCCTGCCCCGTGCATCTTGGTGAACTTCAGTTTCATAGGTCTTATTGTTAGAAGGATCAATCGATATCGTACACGGATGGCAGGCCCTCGGGCCGCGTCTTGAAGCGCTTGTGCGACCAGAAATACTCCGCCGGCGTCTCGCGAACGCGCTGCTCAATGAAGGCATTCATACGGCGGGTCGCTGCGTCGATATCGTCGCCGGGGTAATTCTCCCAGGCGGGATGGAAAGTCACTTTCCATCCGCGGTAATGCGGCCGGAATGAGGTAAGCACCGGAATCACTTGTCCCTCGGTCGCCGCAGCAAGTCGTGCCGGCGCGGTGAGCGTCGCCGCGGGTACACCGAAAAAAGGTATAAAGATCGATTCCCTACGCCCGAAATCCATGTCCGGCAGCATCAGGAAGGGTCTGCCAGCACGCATGGCTCGAATAATGGGCTTGATGCCGTCGTTGCGTGAAAGAAGGAAGCGATCGGCCTCTTCCTTGGTGGCGAAGCGTACGCGGCCCTTGCGTAAGGTCTCATCGAAAACGGCATTGCGCTGACGAGAGTAGATGGAGCACAACGGCCCTTCCATCGTGATCGCCACACCAGCCACTTCAAGACAAACGAAATGCGGACACAGAAATATCGTGGGCTTATCAGCCGCCAGTGTCGTTGGTACGAAAGGATCGACCTCAATCAGCCGACGTAAGCGCGTTTCTGATGCCCACCACAAAATACCGCGCTCAAGCACGCTGCGAGCGTAGCTCTCGAAATGTCTGCGAGCGATGTCATTGCGTTGATGATCCGTCAACTCTGGCAAGCACAGCGCCAGATTAATCAGCGTGATACGCCGGCGACTACGCATCACAACGAACAACAGCTTGCCGACACCTGCGCCAATGCGGCCTAGCACGGGCAACGGTAACCAGTGCAAGAGCCACATCAATCCCAGCAGCAGTCTCATACGACGCCTCCGGCAGCGGCTACGGGCGTGCCTTTGTAACGGTTATAACTCCAAAAATATTGTGCTGGGCAGCGCTCGATCAGCAATTCCATTGCGCGATTGATCGCTCCAGCCTGCGCATCTGGGCTGCCATCAAGCGCCGCATCAAAGCGAACGAAGTGGATCGCAAAGCCTCTACCCAACGACAGACGTTCTGCGTACGACAACACCAGCGGCGCGCCGCTCATCTGATGCATCTTCGCCGGCAGCGTCATTGTGTATGCAGGGCGACTAAAAAAATCAGCCCACACA
>CAZXRS010000036.1:0-13704 GCA_964642635.1 uncultured Bifidobacterium sp.
ACAAATCCCTGCACCGCGTCGACGAACAAGGGCATCATGCCCACGCCGACGGCGCGCGCGCAGTTCTTGAACGTACCGGCCGGGACCGTCACTGTGTCATCGATCGCCTCGATGTTGTAGGTCATCAGCACCTTCGGCATTTTCACTTCGCGCAGACCGAGGTCGGTCTTCGGCCCGATAATGAATGGCTCGCTCGGCACCATCCATGTCGCACCCTGCACCAGCGGCATCTTCAGCACCATGCGCGGATCACGATCCAGCTTCGCCTGCTCTTCGACATCGACACGTTTGGCGATGCGGACGATCCCATTCTTGTCCTGGCGTAGCCAGAATTCAATACCGACTTCGGCCGGTGCGTCGATACGGCGAACGTAGATGTGGTCACCAGCGTCGTTCTCGACCATGCGGTCAACGCTCGCGACGACAGTTTTGTGGGTCAGCGTACTGTCGATATCGGATGCCACGTCATATTCCCAACGCGCACCAACGTCGAGCGGAAAGTAGGCATCGCCTTGCGGCGCCTTCGAGCAGCCGGTAGCCAGCAGCGCAGCCGCGATCCATGTCAGGCGATTCATGATCACTTCTCCGGCAAGCGGGTGATCGGCGCATCGGACACACGTAGCCTGATGCGATTGTCCGTATTCACCTTAAAAAATGCGCTGCCACTGCCGCCGCCGGCGCGCTCAACCACACCGATCTGCCGGATGCCCTGCCGCGACTTGCGCTGCACGTCTGCCAGCTGCGAGTGCGTGTCCTTCAGGTAAGGCAGCCGGTATGCGCGTGGCGTCGTTATCGGACGATTACTATCCAGCGGTGTAATCCACAGATAAATCGCACCATCGATGCCACGCTCCTTGTTCGGCTCTTCGATCACGACTGACACAATCGCGAATTTCTCGGGCAGCTCGCGCGGCGTTGGCCAGCCAAGCATATCTTCGAAGGTATGGTTAGCGATGAAGTAGGTCGCGGTCACGATCACAATCATCGCGAACTTGATCCAGCGCCTCCACGCCGTTGCGAGGCACAGCACCAGAAGCAGCAGCGCGACGACCATGTAAAGAAGAGACAACATCAAAGAAGAATTGGTCATGATTGCGGAACGAGTTGTTTAGCGAGTGTGTTGACATCGCGTACGCTGCCGTCAGGATCAACGGTAAAACGCACGCCGGTTTTTTCGTCGCCCTTGCGGTCGAGCTTGATAGTGCCGTAGTAAACGACGTCGGCTTTAGGATTGACCTTGACTACCGATACGGTCGCTTCGACCGGTTCACCGTTTTTGCTGTCGTAGTAACTGGCGTTGACCGTGTACTCACCCGCAGCATAACCGCGGATGGTCACGACCTCCTGGTTCAACGGGTTCACGACATCCTTGCCGTTCACGTTGATCGTATCGCCGGCTAAGCCACGGTCATCACGATCAAGGTGCATTAATCCCGCTTCACGCTGCCGAAACCAGACCATGGCACCGGCCGGATCCTGCACATAGGTATCGACATCGTTGGGATTCATATCCGGCCATGACACCGTGATGATGAACTCCGCCTTTGCCGGAATATCGCCGGCCTTCTTGGCTTTCGGGTTCATCGCGAGCAAGGCGATGATGAAGCAGAACACGAAAGCGATCAGGATATTGAACAGCATGTCGTAGAAAGGATCGACCTCTCCTTCACGACGCTTGATGCGCAGGCTCACGCGCGATCCCGCTTTGATTCTCTATTCGTCAGACTGTTGAAACCAGTCTCCGCGAACTCCAGCGAATCAGCAAGTATGCTGTCACCGCTGCGATCCATGCGCACAAGCTGAACGCCGAGCAGCATGTTGGCGACCAGACCCACGGCCGTCGTCAGCAGTGCGATACCCAAGCCACCTGTCAGCGTTCTCAGCATCGCCGCGGATTGCGACGCGTCGAAGGTCTGCATATTAGAGATATCAATCGCCAGAATCGAGAAGCCGATCACCTTGCCTAACAGGCCCAGCTTGATCTGAATGCCATTCACCCACCAGGCGGACTCGCTGGGTCCGTGTAAGCGCTCGGCCAGCACTTCGGTCAACTGGGCATTGTCGTAGTCGCGACGACGGCTCTTCTCAAGCAGGCCGGAAAAATAGTCGTGAACCACACCGCTCGTGTCGGAGGGTGCCTGAACGACGCCATAGCCTGGCTGTGCTGCCTGCTTCCAGGTCTCGAGCGCGTGCCGTTCGCGCATCAGCATCCACGCACGCAGCCCGACCCACACCGTAGACGCGCAGAACACCGCGATGATCATCAATGTGATGCCGGTTGGGTCCGCCGCAACCAGAATGCCCCAGATATTGGCGCGCCAGCACAGGTAGGCAGCGAACAGCAGCACGCCGACGAAGCACAGCCACTGCATAAAGAAGCGGTCAGCTTCGGAACCGAAGCCTACCTTCGGGAGAGAAGTGGCACGCGATGGGAAGAATCGGGAAAGCGGAATCAACCGGCGTGCCACTGAGTTCATGCTAGGTTACCTTGTCTCGTTCTTGTTTTAGTGATTCCGCGGCGAGCCTCACCGAGTTCGCGTCATTGCGGAATACCAGCGGCTTTTCTTCGACCGGGCGATTGCGGGCTTGCAGCACGATTTTCTTGACATCGTCGTGATACGGCGATTTCCCGCAGACCGGATCGGCATTCTCCGCATCTCCCGTCAGCATCATAGCTTGGCATCGGCAACCACCAAAGTCCTTCTCCTTGTCGGGACAAGTCCTACAGGGCTCCTTCATCCATTCATAGCCACGGAATCGGTTGAAAGCATCGCTTTTATACCAGATATCGTGCAGGCTTTCCTCTGTCACGTTCGGGAAAGTCAGGCCCGGAATGCTTTGCGCCGCGTGGCAGGGCAGTGCCGAGCCGTCAGCAGCGACGGCGAGGAACACCGAGCCCCAGCCATTCATGCAGGCCTTGGGCTTGTCCTCAAAATAGTCCGGCACCACGAAAAGGATCTTGATTTGGTTACCGAGCTTGGCGCGGTACTCATTGACGATGACCTCCGCACGCTCTAGCTGCTCGCGCGTTGGCATGAGTTGCTGACGATTGATCTCACCCCACGCATAATATTGCGTATTGGCCAGCTCCAGATACTCAACACCCATCTCGACGGCCATCTCAATGATTCGGCCGACATGGTCGAGATTGAAGCGATGCAGCACCACATTGAGCACCATCGGATAGTCATATTTCTTGATCAGCGCAGCGACTTTCGATTTCAGATCGAAGGTCTTGGTGCTGGACAGGAAGTCATTCATCTCTTTGGTCGAATCCTGGAACGACAGCTGGATGTGATCGAGTCCCAGTTCCTTCATCTTAGCGATGCGTGTTTCCGTCATGCCGACGCCCGAGGTGATCAGGTTGGTGTAGTAGCCGAGCTGATGCGCCTCGCCGATCATTTCTTCGAGATCGTCACGCACCAGTGGCTCACCACCCGAGAAGCCCAGCTGCGCGGCACCCAGCTTGCGCGCCTGGCGTAACACCTCTTTCCACTGCTCGGTAGTCAGCTCCTTCTTGTTCGCCGCGTAGTTCACCGGGTTGTAGCAAAACACGCAGTGCAGTGGACAGCGGTAAGTGACCTCGGCTAACAGCCACAGCGGCGGCGCGATGTTAGTTTGCTCAGCCATCAGACGATCCATCCTTGCTTAGTTGCGATCTCAAGAAAACCGGTCACATCGCTCAACAAGCCTTGCGCATTGAAGGATTGTTCGATGTCGGCGACGATTGCATTTACATCGCGCTCGCCGTCGCAGCGCTTCAAGATCTCGGACGCACTCTGGTTAAGTTTGACCATGCCTTCCGGGTAAAGCAGTACATACGAGCCCTGCGCTTCTTCGTATTGCATACGGAACAGCTTCGCCAGTTTCGGCTTGCTTGTCAGCTCAATCATGGATAAGCCTTTTCAATCGCATCAGAGATCTGCCAAAGAATATCCAGCTTGAACTGCAGGATCTCGAGCGCGCGCTCCTGCTGCTCGCGCGTAGTGAAGTACTCAAGCGTCACCTGCAAGCCATGCTCGACATCACGCTGCGCGAGAGGAACGCGACTACGGAAGTAGGTCAGACCCTCATCTTTCACCCACGGGTAGTGCGTGGGCCAGTTAGCGAGACGGTCTTTATGAATCTTGGGCGCAAACATTTCGGTCAGCGACGAGCACACCGCTTCTTGCCACGGACGCTGGCGGGCAAAGTTCACATACGCATCGACCGCGAACTTCACGCCCGGCAGCACATGCTTTAACGACCACAGATCGTCGCGCGCAATTCCGGTCGCCTCGCCAAGTCGCGTCCAAGCCTCGATGCCACCTTCTTTGTCGCCGTGGCCATCATGATCATGAATACGCTCTATCCACTTGCGACGTACTTCACGATCAGGACAGTTCGACATGATGGCCGCGTCTTTGATCGGAATCATCACTTGATAGTAGAAACGGTTGAAGACCCAACCGCGGATTTGATCCGGAGTCAGCTTGCCTTCGTTCATGCGAACATTGAACGAGTGGTTGATGTGGTAGTTGTCGCCTTTCGCGCGTAGCTTCGCCTCGAATTCCTCCCGGCTCCAGGGCATTTGCTCTTGCAGTTTCGTTGCTGCGTTCATAATTGGATCTCCATTCCGTCATAAGCCACTTCGATGCCGTGCTTCGCCAGCGTTGCACGCTCGGCCGAGTCTTCGTTCAAGATAGGGTTGGTATTGTTGATGTGAATGAGCACCTTGCGGCGCGTACCAACGCTGTCGAGTACCTCAATCATGCCGCCGGGACCGGATTGCTGCAGATGACCCATGTCGGCGGCTGTCTTTTGCGTGAGTCCGAGCGTGATCATTTCATCATTGGTCCATACGGTACCGTCGACCAGCACGCAGTCTGCCTCTTTCATCGCGGTCATCACATGCGGCTCGATCTCACCAAGACCCGGCGCGTAGAACAGCTTCTTGCCGGTGACGGTGTTCTCGATCATCAGCCCATTATTGTCTCCAGGACCCGGATGCTCGCGATGCGGTGAGTAGGGCGGCGCCTTGCTCTTCAGTGGCAGCGGGTGGAAGCGTATACCGGCGATACCCGGCACTTCGATGGGCGCGAAATGTGTCGCATCCGCTGACAATCCATCAATGGCATGGCGCTCTACACCGCAGTAGTGCGACAGTACTTTCGCCAGTGGCAGACCATGGTTCAGGTCATCCCACACAGATTCCGTGCAGTACAGATTTAGCTTCTTGCGACCTTCGCGCAGCATCAGCAGGCCGGTAATGTGATCGATCTGCGCATCCATCACCATCACCGCAGCGATTCCGGAATCGCGGATGGCGCGCGCCGGCTGCAGCGCAGGGTTCGATCGTATCTGCTGCAGAATGTCGGGCGAGGCATTAATCAGCACCCAATCGGTACCGTTAGCGGAGACCGCGATCGACGACTGCGTGCGAGGCTTCGCATTAATGGTGCCTTTGCGCACACCTGAACAATTAGGACAGTTGCAATTCCATTGCGGGAAACCGCCACCAGCTGCAGAACCAAGTACCAGGATTTTCATGATTTTCAGGAGTGAGTTTTAATATGCGCGCTTAGGCTGGCCTACGCATTCCGGAAGGCGATGTGCGACGCAATCAAAGTTACTACCGCCGAAAACGGCGAGGCCGAGCGCGTGGGTGCGGTCTGATGCGTGCATAATCGTCTCCTGTTGCAGTGCCTGCGACCCTGCTTTTCCCTCTGTAGCGAGGGTTGTAGCGAGAACCGCGGCCGGCATGTGCGCGTATTGTTATTAATCGCCGGGCTGATCATTCTAGCCTCGTCAAACCCGAAAAAATATGCCCCCTGCTCCGTTCGACCAGCAGCAACTGCCTACCTCTGACGGTCACAGTCTGTATCTGGCGCAATACGGGAAGCCCGATGGCCCGGCGGCCGTGGTGCTACACGGCGGCCCCGGTAGCGGCACACAGCCGTCTGTGCTGGACTGGTTCGACTTGTCCCGGCAACGCGTAGTGCTGTTCGACCAGCGCGGCGCCGGAAGATCGCTGCCACAAGGCGAGATTGCGAACAATGACAGCCAGCGATTGGTGTCCGATATTGAATGGATTCGTGAGCGGCTCGGCATCGAACGCTGGATGGTGGTCGGCGGCTCATGGGGAGCCACGCTTGCGCTGATGTATGCCGGCAAGCATGTAGAACGCATTAGCGCACTGGTACTGCGCGGCAGTTTCCTTGCGAGCGAGCGAGAGCTCCATTGGTTTTTCCAGTCACTACGGGCGATGGTGCCGCAAGGCTGGGCAGATATGACGAAAGGCTGGAGCGATGCGCAGCAAGCCGCCGTGCTGCCTACGTTATGCGATGCGATGCTTAGCGGCGATGCCGCACAAGCCGCAGAGGCTGCGCGGCGCTGGAACGATTATGAAAATGCTGTCATGAGTGCCATGGCCGGCAAGATCGCGCCATCACAAAACACATCATCGGAAGTACCAGCGCGGGTTCTGCACAAGTATCGGCTGCAAGCGCATTATCTTTCGCAACAATGCTTCTCGACTGAAGCAGCCTTGTTGCGTTCGGCGGCATCTATGCGCGAGATCCCGATGACGATCATCCACGGCACTCACGACCTCGTCTGTCCACCGGAGAATGCCGTGAAGCTGCTCGCAGCCAATCCTGCGGCGAAAATGATGTGGATAGAAAAAGGCACACACACACCGGCAGATCCGCTGATTGCCGCCGCACTGAAGCAAGCGATCGCCAGTATCGTGCCGGCGATCGCTTGAACTATTTCTGTAGCTTGCGGTAGATCGTATTGCGTGACACGCCGAGTGCGCGCGCGGCAGCCGAGACGTTGCCGCGATGCTCATCAAGTGCGCGCTGTATCGTCTGCAGCTCTACATCCTCGAGCTTGGATGAGGACATCGGTGACGGCGATGACTCGACCGACTTCCTTGCTGATACGGGCGGCATAGCGGCCACATCTTCCAGAAAATCATCCGGCAGATGTTCTATCCTCACGACGCGATCCGGCCCGGCCATGACCATCGCCGTGCGCAGTAAGTTGGTGAGCTGCCTGAAGTTACCCGGCCAGTTATGGCGCTTGAATAGTTCCATCACTTCAGGTGAGACCGTGAACGGATTGCCATTCGATTCCGCCGTCACCAGTCTGCTGATCACAACATCAATATCGCCGCGCTCGCGCAGCGGAGGCAGTCGCACCACCAAACCGTTCAGGCGGTAATACAGATCCTCACGGAACTGACCCTTTGCGATCATCTCGCGCAGGTTGCGGTTGGTAGCGCAGATCAGCGCCACATTCACCGGAATCGATTTATTGCTACCCAGCGGCATCACCAGCCGCTCTTGCAATACACGCAGCAATCGCGCCTGCAAAGGCAGAGGCATGTCGCCGATTTCATCGAGGAACAGCGTTCCGCCGTTGGCTTGCAGTATCTTTCCGGTGCTGCCTTTCTTGCGCGCGCCGGTAAATGCGCCATCTTCATAGCCGAACAATTCGGATTCGATCAGCGTCTCAGGAATCGACGCGCAGTTCACCGCGACGAAGGGGCCGCTGGCACGCGGTGAATCATTGTGTATCGCCTGCGCGAGTAATTCCTTGCCGGTACCCGTCTCGCCCGTGATCAGGATGGGGATGTCACGCCCCTTCACCAGATTGACTTTGCGGATCAGTGCGGACAACTTCTCGTCACCGGTATCGAGATAGTGCAGGCTAGAGAGGCGGCGCTGCGCGCCATCTTCATGCTCATCCTGCCTCAACTCAGGTACATCGACACGCATACGGCGCTCAGCCTCGACGACACCCGACTGGAAGAATAGGTTAGGCGAATGCAGTGATGCACGTGCCGAGACGCGAACGCCATTGTGCAGGCACAGATCCAGCATCGTCGGCGATGCGGTTCGGTAGTGATCGAGCAATGCCGAGACGGGCATGCCAAATAGTGAGCTGAAGGTATGCGCGTGCAATGCCGACAATGGCAGTCCGAGTTGAAACAGCCCGCATCGATTCGCGGACAAAAAGCGGCCCGAGGTCGAGAATGATGCGATGCCTTCCATCAGCGTGCCAATGAACTCCGGGCGGCTGTGGAAATGCAGCGTGATCGAATCCTGAAACGCCGCCGAGAACAACTGATTCTCGATCATCTGCGCAGACATCCGTACCAGTGCCATCGTGTGCTTGTGGAAGCTGCGATGATCACCCGTCACGTCGAGTACGCCAATCAGCTTACCTTGGTGGTCGATGATGGGTGCTGCGGAGCAGGTCAGGAAGTGATTGATGGTCAGGTAGTGCTGATCTGCATGGACCAGCGTCGGTGCCTGCTCGGCGATGGCAGTACCAATCGCATTGGTACCCTTGCTCTGCTCGGACCACGCAACGCCGGGACACAGCGCGACGCGATCAGCTTTTTCCATAAAATCGTCGTCGCCCATCGAGTGCAGGATGGTGCCCTGCGCATCGGTCAACACCACCATGCTGTGCGTGTTCACGATCTGCTCATAGAGCGTCTGCATTACCGGTACGGCATAGGTGGACAGACCACGGTTCTGGTCGATCTTGCAGGCGAGGTCGCCCCGCAGGATCGGTGAGTAGTCCGGTTCGGTGTTGGGCGCAAGTCCATAGGACTCTGAGCGGCGGTGTGAGGCTTCGATCATGGCGGCCTGTTCGGTCGCATGAAACATGCCTGTCGGGACGAATTGCCTTTCCGACAAAACCACGCCTGGCAGCGGCGGCTGCCCGTTATTGCCCGTCGATTGCGGGCCCCCTCTGATTGCCATCCCTTGTCTCCCGATAGCCGACTGTTTCTTTTTTTATCGGTCTTGTTTGGAGGAATGTAGCACTTGTTCCGTTATGAAGCAAAACATGAATGACTGTTCCGATGAGATCTCGCGTAACGGGTGGCACGGCTATTGCGATTGTTATTCCGCTTTAGCCGGACGTAAGGACTTGTTGGCCGCGATACCTCAGCCGCACACCCCTCCCTGACCCGGCAACCGTTTTTTCAATCCGCACCGGAGCTTATTCAATGAACAATCCCATCCGCCTCGCCTTGCGCAGCCTGCTGTGTCTGGCCACCCTTGTCGCCTCCGCGACCGCATTCGCACACGGCGACGTCACGCCGCAAGCAGTTGACGTCAGCAGCCTGCCAGCCCTGGGCAAAGATTGGAAAGCCGACAACCCCTACCGCGGCAATAAAGCGGCCATCAAGGTCGGTACCTCGGCCTATGCACAGAACTGCGCGCGCTGCCATGGCATCGACGCCATCTCTGGCGGTATCGCACCCGACCTGCGCAAGCTGGACAAAGACTGCATGACCATGTCCAACAAGGATGGCTGCTTCAAAGAGATCGACGAGTACTTCCAGACCACCGTGCGTAAGGGCCGCGTTCGCAATGGCGCTGTGTATATGCCGCCATTCGAGGGCATCCTGCCACAGGAAGCGGTATGGGCAATCAAGGCCTATCTGGAAACCCGCCGCGCTTCGGAATAATCTCCGCCGGGGCGCCGATGCTTATCGGCGTCCCGTGTATCATCTGCACTGATCAAGCGCGCTCCTGACGCGCATCGGAGACAAGAATGACCCGCCTCACTCGCCGCGGCCTGCTCGCAGCGCTCATCAGCACCCTGACGCTTTCTTTCGCCGCACCCGCTTCGGCCGATCTCGACAAAATTCGCGCTACCGGCACGATCTCTTTCGCCGTGTATGAAGACTATCAGCCGTGGTCCAGCAAAAAGGATGGCATCGATAACGACTTGGCCAAAGCCATTGCCGACAAGCTGGGGCTGAAATCGTCGCTGATCGTGTTCCCTGCCGGCGAGAACGTTGACGATGACCTGCGCAATATGGTGTGGAAAGGTCACTACCTGGGCTTCGGCCCGGCTGACGTGATGCTGCATGTGCCAGTCGACGCCAACCTGATGCGCAAGAACGATAAGGTAGAGATCTTCGCGCCTTACTACCGTGAGGTGGTGAAGCTGGTGCGCAATGTCAAGGCCATACCCGAGATGAACGGCGTCGCTTCACTCGAGGGTAAGAAGATGGGCGCCGAAAAAGT
Organism: uncultured Bifidobacterium sp.; assembly: GCA_964642635.1. GTDB lineage: Bacteria > Pseudomonadota > Gammaproteobacteria > Burkholderiales > Burkholderiaceae_D > Pernthalerella. Next base: position 10,035 of record CAZXRS010000036.1, read on the forward strand.
ATCCATCTCCGCGATGGTACTGCTCGGCGAACCCGGGCTACGTGACCATGTGACGATCTATGCGTCCGGCGTGGAAGCGGTGCAGAGACTCAAGGCCGGCGATGTCGATGCTGTGGTCGCGACTCGTGCTGAAATCGAATCCGTGATTCAGGGTGATCCGAATTTCGAAGTAACCGACGCGCCGTTCACGCGCCTTCCTCGTAACGGCTGGGTATTGGGTATGTCGGTCAAGAAGGAAAATGTCGAGCTCGCGCAAGCGGTGCAGAAAGCCGTCAACGATCTGTTCGATTCCGGCGAGATGGCCGCGCTGTTCAAGAAGCACGGCGTACGCTCGATCAAGCCCTGAGCTGAGCCGACATGATGCGTCGCCTGCTCGCATCGCTGTTTCTGCTGCTGGCTCTATCACATGGTCATCACGCCGCGAATGCTGGTGTGATGACGAAAGAATCGCTGTCTAAGCAATTCCCATCGCCATTGATCGTCGGCGACAAGGACACTGAACTTCCCGTCTGGCCCATCTTCAAGCAGGAGATGACGTCGACTGAGTTAGTTGGCTACGCATTCGAGTCGATCGACTTTGCCCCCCTACCCGGTTTCTCCGGCGTGCCGATCAATCTGCTGATCGCGTTAGATTCCAAGGGCAGTTTTATTGATGTGAGAGTCATTGCTCACCATGAGCCGGTCTTCCTTGAGGGCTATGGTCCGCAGCCTCTGATCGACTTTGTCAATCAGTACAAGAATCTCTCGCTGACGCAAAACATCACGATCGTCAAAGGCACGCGCAAAAGCGCGAAGATGGACGGCAACAACGTACGCATCGACGGCGTTTCTAAAGCCACGGCCTCTGTGCGCATCATCAATCAGACACTACTTTCTTCGTCTCTGGCGGTGGCGCGTAAAAAGCTTGGCTACTCTGGCACACACGACCCGGATCAGATCGCACGACTGAAAGTCGATTACTTCGAACCGATCACGCCGACTCAGCTCTTCGGCAAGAAGCTCGTTTCACATCTGACACTCGCTAACCGCGACGTCGAGAGTGCTTTCAAAGGTACCAATGGCGAAGGTCTCGACATGGAGGGCAGTGCCGATCCGGACGGCATGTTCATTGATGTCTACACTACGCTGGTTTCCGTACCCAGCATCGGCAAGAATCTGCTCGACCCGATCAGCTGGGAAAAGCTGTCCGGCCGCCTTGAGAAAGGCGACCATGCGATTCTGGTGATGTGGGGCGGACGCTTCTCGGTCACGCCGGAAGAATTCATACCGGGCACCTCACCGGAAAGACTGATCCTGAAGCAGGGTGGCTTGCCGATCGAGATGCGCGACCTTGACATGGAGTTGCATCTGGCCGACGGTACACCGATCTCGCCGGAGAACATGAAGGTGTTCCGCATCATCAGCCAGTCCGGGCTAGATCTGTCGAAACCGCTAGATTTTTCCGTTAATGTAAAGCGCGAGAAAGGCATGGTCTATCCCGAGATCATCCGCGTCGCGCTTCCTTATAAGTTCGAGCTGCCTGAGCGTTTCTATGACGTGCCGGCGGGTGACAACAAAACCTTTGTCAGCATCTGGCAGCAGCGCATGCCCGAGCTGATCGTGCTCGGCGTCGCGCTGCTGCTGCTGACCGTGCTGCTCGCGCAGCAACGTTGGCTGACTGCGAGCAGCAAACGCTTCACGCTCATTCGCATTGCCTTCCTATCGTTCACGCTCGGTTTTATTGGCTGGTACGCCCAGGGTCAGTTGTCGATCGTGAACATCACAGGCTTCCTGCAGTCGATCAAAGATGGCCGCAGCCTTGCGTTCTTCCTGTACGACCCGATGACGGTGTCGCTCTGGGCCTTTATCACCATCACCTTCTTCGTATGGGGCCGCGCGACGTTCTGCGGTTGGCTATGCCCGTTCGGCGCGCTGCAAGAACTCGTCGCTCGTCTCGCTGGCCTGCTGCGCGTACCGCAAGTTCGCTTGCGCACGGCGCTCGATGCAAAGCTGAAATGGATTAAGTACGTGCTGCTGGCGTCGCTGATCGTGTCGGCGCTTTTTGCTCCGCAGCTGGCCGACAGCCTGGCTGAAATCGAACCCTTCAAAACCTCGATCACGCTTTACTTTGTGCGTTCCTGGCCTTTCGTGTTGTACGCCGTCGGTCTTGTTATCGCCAGCGCATTCGTCTACAAGTTTTTCTGCCGCTATCTGTGCCCTTTCGGTGCCGGACTCGCGGTGCTGGGTCGTCTGCGTCTGTTCAAGTGGCTGGAGCGCCGAACTGAATGCGGCACACCCTGCCAGACTTGCCGCCATCGCTGCGACTATCAGGCGATTCGACCGAATGGGACTATCGTCTATCACGAATGCTTCCAGTGCATGGACTGCGTGGTCATTTACAACAGTGACGAGCAGTGCGCGCCGCGCATCCTGCAGGTGAAACGCGGCAAGACCATTCCTATACGTGCGATAAATGCGAAGGAGGCTGCATGAAACGCAGAACCCTGCTGACTGCAGCACTAGGTGGCACCGTGCTTGGCAGTGGTGCATGGTGGATTGCGCGCGAACGCCTGCAAGAATTCGCGACGGCCGGCATCGTGTTTGGCACAACCGTATCACTGCGTGTGCTGCACGAAGACGAGCACACAGCGAAACAGGCACTGGACGCAGCACTGGCTGCCGTACGTGATGTGGACCGGCTGATGAGCCTGCACCGGGCTGACAGCGAATTGTCGCGACTCAATCGGGATAGCCGACTGCTTAACCCCGATCCACGTGTCGTTACCGTGTTGAAGGCAGCGCAAGACACGGCACGACTGACGCACGGAGCGTTTGACGTGACGGTCCAACCCTTGTGGATGGCAGCCGTAGCGCATTCGGATTCGAAGCGCGCGCTGTCGCATGTGGATTGGCGCAGGCTGGAAGTAAGCGACGAACGCATCACACTGCATGAACCCGGCATGGCAGTCACGCTTAACGGTATCGCGCAAGGCTATGGCGCCGATGTCGCACTGGCCACGTTGACATCCCACGGCATCTCGCATGCGCTGCTCGATACGGGGGAATTCTCGACACTAGGTCAACGTGATGACGGGCTTCCATGGATGCTGGCAGTTCGCGACCCCCGTGATGCTCAGAAAATTGCGCATACTTGGGAGAGCGACGGCCGCGCGCTAGCGACCTCAGGAGATTACGAGACCACATTCAGCGAAGATTTCAGTCAGCACCATATTTTTGATCCGAAAACCGGCCAGTCGCCGCAGGAACTTGCCAGCGTATCGGTACTGGCACCCTCGGGCATGCAAGCCGATGCGCTATCAACGGCTTGCATGGTGATGGGTATGCAGGCATCTCTACAATTGGCTGAGCGCTTATCCGGTGTCGACGTGCTGTGCATCGGCAAGCGCGGCGAGATTCAGCGTTCTGCGGGCTTTCCTGTGTCGTTAGTTTGACCGTAATCGGTCAGCTCTCCCGATTCATTCGACATCGTGCCGGGTAAAAAAAGCACCGCAGCATTGATTGCGCCATGTCTGACCCAACCAATGCTGACGATTCAACTTTTTCTTCGTGCTACCTAGAAAAGTACTGCCCGAAACACAGTCCCTGCGTCATCACCACAGATATTTGATACCCACAGTCCATAAATCGAGATTGGCCGTACGGCCTTGAGCTTTGCCCGCCTCATTGAAGT
>CAZXRS010000037.1:0-13421 GCA_964642635.1 uncultured Bifidobacterium sp.
TAGCCGGCATGCGTATGCAATCCGAGCTAGCGTTGCGACAGGACTCGCGCGAGGAAATTCAACGCTCATTAGAGCAGCTCGCAAAAAGCTCGGCGTCGGCCACGCGTCTGGTAAACCAGTTGCTCGCATTAGCACGCGCCGAGAACGAATCGCCGCAGTCCTCGCCGCTTCAACGGCTCGATCTGACCGGTCTGGCGCGTAGTACGGTGCAAGACTGGTTCGTCACAGCGCAGGCGCGTGAAATTGATCTCGGCTTCGAGGCCGACGACGAAAACATCATCGTCATGGGTAATGGAACGATGCTGCGCGAGATGCTGAACAATCTGATCGACAATGCTTTGCGCTATACGCAATCTGGCGGGAGCGTGACCGCGCGCGTGCGCGCAGACCGTGAACGTTCACTGGCCATCATCGAAGTGGAGGACAATGGTCCGGGCATTGCTCCTACCGAGCGCGAGCAGATCTTCGATCGTTTCTACCGCATCCTGGGCAGCGACGCCGAGGGCAGCGGACTGGGGCTAGCGATCGTGCGCGAAATTGCGCAAAGCCACGACGCGGAAGTTGATCTGTTCAATAACCCGCGCAGTACTGACCCGCGCTATCCGGGTTCGCTATTCCGCATCAGCCTGGCTCTGCTCGCCGGTGAGGTCGACAGGATTCCAGGATGAGCACGTACGACACCATGCGCCACTGGCATCGCGTTCGCACACTCACGGTTGTATTGCTCGGCGTATGGCTAATGACGAGTGTCGTCGTGGTGTTCTTTGCTCGCGAGTTGGCCACCCTTTCACTTGGAGACTGGCCGCTGCACTTCTATCTGGCTTCGCAGGGCGTGACATGGGTGTATCTGGCACTGATTGGTGTCTATGCGCTTGCAGTCAGCAGACTCGAAGCGCTGGCAAGAAACGACTCTGCTGAGCAAGACAACGATGACGCCTGATAGCTTTCCGCGACAACTCACGCGCTACTTCTGGCTGTACTCGGCCGGTTTTGGCATCTTACTTCTCACACTATCCATCCTCGAACACGAAGGCTTCCCGCGTTTTTGGCTGGGTTATCTGTTTCTTTTTTCAACGATCGTGGTGTACGCAATCATCGGCGTCTTCAGCCGCACCTCTGACGTTAATGAGTACTACATTGCGGGTCGTCGCGTACCTGCGATGTTCAACGGTATGGCGACTGCGGCCGACTGGATATCGACGGCCAGCTTCATTGGTTTGGCCGGCGGTCTGTATCTGCAAGGCTTCGATGGCCTCGCCTACATCATGGGCTGGACCGGCGGCTATTGTTTGGTCGCGCTACTGATTGCGCCCTATCTTCGCAAGTTCGGTCAGTACACAGTGCCTGACTATCTGGCAGAACGTTACGGTGGCGCGCAAGGCGGGAATACCGTTCGCGCGATCTCGGTGGTAGCGACGCTGATCATTTCATTCACCTATGTTGTTGCTCAGATCTACGGCGTCGGACTGATCACATCGCGTTTTACCGGCATTGATTTTTCGGTGGGTATCTTTCTCGGGCTAGCCAGTATCTTGGTCTGCTCTTTTCTTGGTGGGATGCGCGCGATCACCTGGACCCAAATTGCGCAGTACGTCATCATCATCGTCGCATTCATGATCCCAGTGTCATGGCTGGCGATGAAACAGACCGGCATTCCCGTACCGCAGGTCGCCTACGGCCCCGCTCTGGAGCGGCTGGCCAAGCAGGAAAAATTACTCGCTACCAAGGAAAGTGAACAACAAGTAAGGGAACTCTATCTTCGCCGTGCGCAAGCGTATGACGCGAAGATCACATCATTGCCGCGCTCATGGGACGATGGTCGTGCGGAAGCCCGCCGACGGCTTCAAGATCTGCAGACTAGCAATGCCTCGCTCATCGACATTAAGGCTGCCAACCGTGCGCTGTCTGACTACCCGAAGAGTCCCGAGGCCGCTCGCCGCCTATGGGAAAAACAGCGCAACGATGATCTCGCGCGCGCGCAACCCTTGCAGCCACACACCGAGCCCTTTCCCGGCACAGACAAGCAAAGCTCGGACATCAAGCGCAATAACTTTCTTGCGCTGGTGTTATGCCTGATGCTGGGTACGGCGGCGCTGCCGCATGTGTTGGTGCGCTCATACACTACACGCTCGGTACCGCAGGCGCGGATCTCCGTGTTCTGGGCGTTGTTCTTCATTCTGCTGCTGTACACAGCTCTACCGGCACTGGCGGTATTGGTGAAGTATGAGATCTACACCACTTTGGTCGGCACCGACTACGCCCATCTGCCTTCCTGGGTGAGTTACTGGGCCAACATCGACCGCGCCAAACCGATGATCGCGGTCACGGATATGAATGCCGATGGGCTGGTACAACTGGCAGAGATTGCCCTCGACGGCGACATGATCGTGCTGGCCACACCAGAGATCGCAGGCCTGCCGTATGTGTTGTCTGCACTAATCGCTGCAGGCGCGCTTGCAGCGGCGCTGTCAACCGCCGACGGGCTGCTGCTGACCATCTCCAGCGCGCTATCCCATGACACCTACTTCAAGATGGTGAATCCGAATGCATCCAGCCAACGCCGGGTCACGGTGTCTAAGTTGCTATTGCTGGTCGTGGCGCTGCTGGCCGCCTATGTGGCGTCGTTCCGTTCTGGCGACATCCTTTCGATGGTCAGTGGCGCATTCTCACTAGCCGCATCAACGCTATTCCCCGCACTGATTTTGGGCGTTTTCTGGAAACGAGCGAACCAACAAGGCGCAATTGCGGGCATGCTGACCGGATTTTTCGTCTGCATGATCTATTTGGTGCAGACGAGCCCCTCACTGGGCGGTAGCGCGGCGAACCAGTGGTTCCACATTGCGTCGGTATCCTCTGGGGTTTTTGGCGTGCCCGCAGGCTTGGTCGCTATGATCCTCGTCTCATGGATGACGCCGCCACCTTCAAACAACGAGCAGGCCTTCGTGGATTACCTACGCTCACCCTGAGCGATTTCGACTTGGCATAATTTTTGATTGCAGAAACCCTGATGAATCAACGCTCAGGGTGCAGCAGTCATGGCAGTTTTCTTCAATGAGATGTACGCGGATGGTGCCGCACAGATCCGTCCCCACTACCGGGAATTCGAGAAGTGGCTTTCCCGGCAGGCTGCCGATATCGTCGAGCGCAAGCGTGTCGAGGCCGATCTGGTATTCCGGCGCGTCGGCATTACCTTCGCGGTCTACGGCAGCGAAGCCGGCACAGAGCGACTGATACCTTTCGACATTATCCCGCGCATTATTCCCGCCGCAGAATGGGCGATGCTGCAAAAGGGATTGAAACAGCGCGTGCAGGCGCTGAACCTGTTCATTCACGATATTTATCACGAACAAAACATTGTGAAGGCCGGCATCATGCCCGCTGAGCAGGTGTTTCGTAACGCGCAGTACCGACCCGAGATGCAAGGAATCTCGGTGGCGTCGGACATCTATGCGCATATTGCCGGTGTCGATATCGTGCGCGCTGGCGAGGGCGAGTTCTATGTCCTAGAAGATAATCTGCGCGTTCCTTCCGGCGTTTCCTACATGCTCGAAGACCGCAAGATGATGATGCGATTGTTTCCTGAGCTATTCGCACGCCACAAGGTCGCTCCAGTCGCGCACTATCCTGATCTGTTACTTGACATGCTGCGCTCCGTCGCACCGCAGGGTGTCGACGAACCCAACGTCGTCGTCATGACGCCAGGCATGTATAACTCCGCCTATTTCGAACATGCCTTTCTTGCGCAGCAGATGGGCGTCGAACTGGTCGAAGGGCAGGATCTGTTCGTCGACGACAGCCACGTGTACATGCGCACCACTCGCGGACCAAAGCGTGTCGACGTCATTTACCGCCGCGTCGATGATGACTTCCTGGATCCGCTGGTATTCCGTTCTGACTCTTCAATCGGCGTGCCGGGTCTGTTGTCGGTGTATCGCGCCGGCCGCGTAACACTGGCTAATGCGATCGGCACTGGTGTCGCCGACGACAAATCCATCTACCCCTTTGTGCCAGACATGATCCGCTTCTATCTGACAGAAGAGCCGATCCTGAATAATGTACCGACGTACCAGTGCAGGAAAAAAGAAGATCTCCAGTATACGCTCGACCATCTGGAGAAACTGGTCGTGAAAGAAGTGCACGGCGCCGGCGGCTATGGAATGTTGGTCGGCCCGGCCTCGACGAAAACAGAAATAGAAGATTTCCGTCAGCGTGTGATCGCCAAACCAGAAGGCTATATTGCACAGCCAACGCTGGCGCTATCCGCGTGCCCGACCTATGTCGAATCCGGCATCGCGCCGCGCCACATTGATCTGCGCCCATTTGTGTTGTCTGGCAAGACAGTGACCATGGTGCCCGGTGGCCTCACGCGCGTTGCGTTGAAAGAAGGCTCACTGGTCGTTAACTCGTCGCAGGGCGGCGGAACCAAAGATACCTGGGTATTGGAGAAATAATATGCTGAGCCGAACTGCTGATCACTTGTTCTGGATGGCGCGATACACTGAGAGAGCGGAGAATACTGCTCGCATGCTGGACGTGAACATCCAGACTCAGCTACTACCGCAATCCGCCGAAGCCGCCGAGCAAAGCTGGCGTGCGGTGCTGAGTATTTCCGAGCTCGAACCAGCCTTCGATGCGAAGTATGGCCTCCTGACACGTGACGATGTGCTCGACTTCATGGTGCGTGATCCGGACAATCCCTCGTCGATCGCGTCCTGCCTCACCAGCGCACGTGAAAACGCACGTGCGGTACGCGGCACGCTGACCACCGAGGTCTGGGAGACCCTCAACACCAGCTGGCTCGACATGAATCATCTGCTCAAAGGCGGCGTACTCGAACGCGATCCGGCCGAGTTTTTCGAATGGGTGAAACATCGCTCCCATCTCTCCCGTGGCGTGACTATCGGCACCATGCTGAAAGATGAAGCCTTTTACTTCATCCGGCTCGGTACCTTCCTCGAGCGCGCCGACAACACGGCCCGGCTGCTCGATGTGAAATTCCACGGCACCGATCGAGAACTTCTGGCAGCCACCGATTTGGACTTCTATCACTGGGCGGCATTATTGAGATCAGTATCAGCCTTCGAGACCTATCGCAAGGCCTATAGCGACGTGATCACGCCTGAGCGCGTGGCCGAGCTGCTGATTCTGCGTGGCGACATGCCGCGCTCGCTCATGGCCTGTCTGAGTGAAGTCGTAAACAACCTTGAGCATGTTCGAAACGGTGTCTCCAGCGAAACGGAGCGCTTCGCCGGACGCCTGCATTCAGGTCTGCGTTTCAACAGTATTGACGACATCATGAAACGCGGCCTGCATGACTACCTGACCGATTTTCTGGAACAGATTTTCGAGCTCGGTAATCGTGTCAGCCGTGACTTCCTGCTTCCATTAGCCGCATGACGTCGACCACTCTTGTCATTCGGCATGAGACGGTGTATCGCTACGCGACACCGGCCATGTATTCGATTCAACGATTGAGAATCACGCCACGCGCTGAGCCCCTGCAGCGCATACAGCAGTGGCAGATTCGCGCACCCGGCAAGCGACGGGAGATGACTGATGCCTTCGGCAATAGCGGCGATATCGTCACTGTGACGTCGCCGCATCAAGAGGTACGCATCGTCGCATCGGGCAGCGTCGAGATACAGTCGCCGATCCGTGGCCGGATTCCCGAAAAGGTTCTGCTGCCCGTACAAACGTTCACGGTACCATCACGCCTTACAGAACCTACCGCTACTATCCGCAGTTTCGCATCCGGATTACTCAGCTCTGCGACAGCAGGAAGCGAGCAGCTACTGGCACTGTCCGAAGCCATCAGCGGCACTGTTAGCTATCAGTCCGGAGCGACCGGCATTTTCAGTAGTGCCGATGATGTACTGAAGCTTGGACTCGGCGTCTGCCAGGATCATGCGCATCTCTTCATCGCTTGCTGTCATACCGTCGGTTTACCCGTACGCTATGTATCCGGCTATATCTATCCGGGGGAGGTCGAACATAGCGCCAGTCATGCCTGGGTGGATGCGTGGGTGAATGATGTCGACTATACCGGCTGGGTAAGCATAGACGTGACCCATGCCTGCTTCCAAACCGCTGACTACTGTCGCCTTGCGGTCGGCCGCGACTATGAAGCTGTCGCGCCGGTGCGTGGTATGCGGCGCGGCGGCGGTGATGAACAGATGAGCGTTCAGGTTGATGTCAGCCGTACCTGATCAGCCGACATGCATTGCATTAAAATTCAGTTTTATTTCTGCGGACACGTGACATGACCTATTGCGTCGCAATGCGGCTAAACGCTGGCCTCGTCTTTCTTTCTGACTCACGCACGAATGCCGGGGTGGACCAGATCGGCACTTTCCGCAAGCTGTCGGTATTCGAGAATCCGGGCGACCGCATGATGGTGTTAATGACGGCCGGAAACCTGGCGATCTCACAATCGATACGGCAGACCGTCGCTGAGTATCTGTCGCCGGAGGGCACCAGTATCTGGAGCGCATCCTCGATGTATGAAGCGGCACAAATCGTTGGCGACTCAATTCGTCAGGTACACAAGCGTGACGCGAAACCTCTCGAACAATTCGGTATCGACTTCAATGTCAGCATCATCTTTGGCGGCCAGATTCGAGGCGAGCGCTGCCGACTGTTCCAGATGTACTCGGCCGGTAACTTCATCGAGTCGCATGATGAAAACCCCTACTTCCAGATTGGCGAAGCCAAGTATGGCAAACCCATCATTGATCGCGTGGTCACGCCAGCAACGGCACTGGATGAGGCAGCCAAGTGCGCATTGGTATCGATGGACTCGACCTTGCGTTCGAATATCTCGGTCGGCTTTCCACTCGATCTGCTGGTCTATGAAAAGGACACCCTCGCGGTCAGTCGCTTTGTGACCGTTGATGAAAAAAACCAGTACTTCCAAATGATCCGCTCTACCTGGGGCGAGCAACTGAAGCATGTGTTTGAAGGCATTCCCGAGCCGGTGTGGAATGCGGCGGCGAACGCAACCTCAAATGTGCTGTCGAGCTCGGGCAATCTCAACCAACCGGTACGAGTCATGCCACCGCCGTCCGTTGCGCGGACTGAAACCAAGTCTCCTCAGTTACAAACGCTGGCACAGGATGACCAACGCAATCAGCAACATTAAGTCATACATCCAATAACAAAGGCCGCACATGCGGCCTTTGTTATTTCAGTGATGCTGGTCGATTACTCGACGATAGTCTGCGCCTCATCTCCCCGACGCTCACGGATGACGCCGATCCGGTAAACCGTTTCACCTAAGCGTTTGAGCTCTGCCTCAGCCTCAGCCGCATTCTCGTTCGACACGATCACTGTCATGCCAATACCGCAGTTAAACACGCGGTGCATTTCAGCGTCAGCAACACCGCCGTGCTGCTGTAGCCACTGGAACAGCGGGGGCATAGTCCATGCCTCTTGTTGCAGCACTGCGGTGAGATTCGGTTGCAGAACGCGCGGAATATTCTCGACCAGTCCACCGCCGGTAATGTGCACCATACCGCGCACCTCGATCTTCTCCATCAGCGCCAGCAAGGGCTTCACATAGATGCGCGTCGGCGCCAGCAGCACATCTGCCAGCGGACGGCCGTGGAAGTCGGCATTCAGGTCCGGCTTGGCTACCTCGAGAATCTTACGTACCAGTGAGTAACCATTGGAATGCGCACCCGACGACGCCAGACCCAGCACCACATCGCCCGGCGCGATCTTGCGGCCATCGATGATCTTCGATTTCTCGACAGCGCCGACCGCGAATCCGGCAAGGTCATATTCGCCATCCGGGTACATGCTGGGCATCTCGGCAGTTTCGCCACCAATCAACGCGCAGCCCGCCTGTTCGCATCCCGCCGCGATTCCCTTGATCACATCAGTCGCTGCTGCAACATCGAGTCGGCCACAGGCAAAGTAATCGAGGAAGAATAGCGGCTCGGCGCCCTGCACCAGAATGTCATTGACGCTCATCGCTACCAGATCAATACCGACGGTATCGTGACGATTGAGGTGGAACGCGAGCTTAAGCTTGGTACCGACGCCATCCGTACCCGACACCAGCACCGGCTCCTTGAATTTCTTGCTGACTTCAAACAGTGCGCCGAATCCGCCTATGCCTGCCAGCACGCCCTCGCGCATCGTGCGCTTCGCAAAGGGCTTGATGGCCTCCACGAGCGCATCACCAGCGTCGATATCGACGCCGGCATCACGATAGGACAGAGAAACCGGAGATTTGGAGGACATGGCGAATAATTGAATAGACAGCGGAAACGGTAGAATGAGGCCTTGCACCTGTAACAAGTCCCCGAAAAGGGCGCTATTTTACCAAATCGCCCTGACTGACCTTGCCCATGACTGACCAACCACGCTCAGATTATCGCCAAAACCTGCTCTGGCTGTCGGTCGGCCTGCTACTCCTGCTGCTGCTGTGGCTGCTCACGCCGATACTGGCTCCCTTCGTAGCCGCCGCGATTATTGGCTACATCCTGAATCCCGGCGTGGACTGGATGGAGCAACGCGGGATTCCTCGGGCGCTCGCCGTGCTGCTCGCGATGGTCGGGGTCGGTGTGCTAATTACAGCTTTGCTGCTGATCGTATTGCCCGTGCTGGCTGAAGAGCTGCCGGTGCTGCGCGAGCGACTGCCTGCACTGCTGATGAAAATCGATGCCGCTATTGACCCGTGGCTGCGGCAGATGGGTGTGGCCGCGCGTTTCGACCTCGCCGGGGTGCAAAAGCTAGTCGCAGACAAGCTGACTTCAGGCGATGGCGCGACCGCGGCGTTGCTGAACTGGCTGCGTATCGGCGGCAGTGCACTCTTGGGCTGGGCTGGCACGCTCATTCTGATCCCCATCGTGCTTTTTTATTTGCTACTCGACTGGCATAGGGTGATTCGTCGGTTCGGCGAGAGCATTCCGCGCCGCTGGTACGCACTGGTGACAGACATGGCTGCCGAAACTGATGCGCTGCTTGCTCAGTACCTGCGCGGACAGTTGCTGGTGATGCTCCTGCTCGCCACCTATTACTCAACGGCACTCACGATCGCCGACTTCGATGTCGCACTGCCCGTCGGTATGCTGACCGGATTGCTGGTGTTTATTCCGTATGTCGGCTTCGGACTGGGGCTGTCGCTGGCGATCGTTGCGGCTATTTTGCAATTCGAAGGCTGGAATGGGCTAATCTCAGTCGCCGTCGTTTATGGGATTGGCCAGTCTATCGAGAGCTTTTTGCTGACTCCGCGACTGGTCGGCGAGCGCATCGGCCTGCATCCACTGGCCGTGATCTTCGCCCTGCTAGCATTCGGACAGTTATTCGGCTTCGTCGGCCTGCTTTTGGCCTTACCTGCGTCAGCTATACTCTCGGTCGTTTTCGGCCGTGTACGCCGACATTACTTGATCAGCAGTTTTTACAATCAACCATGAGGCAGTTGCTGCTCGACTGGGGCGCCGCAAGACCGCAGACCCTGGACAGCTTCGTCATCGGCAGGAACCAGGAACTGGCTACACTGCTACGCCGGATCTCAGCAGGAGAGACGAACACGCTGGACCAGCGCTTCGTGACGATCTGGGGTGAGGCCGGTGCGGGTAAATCACACGTGCTTCACGCATTAAATGCTGGAGGTGGCGCGCGCCTTCTCAAGCCGGAACTGTCAGAGCTGGAATTCGTTGCTTCCGCTGACTGTCGCCTCTACCTGATCGACGATTGCGAACGACTCAACGATAACCAGCAGCACGCCCTGTTTAATCTGATCAACGAGCTGCGCGACAGTGGCGGCACGCTGGTCACTGCGGCCAGCCATCCTCCCGGTCAATTACCACTGCGTGAAGATCTGCGTACGCGACTCGGCTGGGGGCTGGTGTACCAACTACACGGACTTTCCGACGAAGAGAAAATTGATGCGCTGTCCAAATCAGCACAAGCGCGCGGCCTATCCCTATCTCCTGGCGTACTGCCTTATTTGCTGACCCACTTCCGGCGCGACATGCAATCGCTATCGACGATGCTCGATGCGCTCGATCGTTACTCGCTGGAGACGCAACGCCCTATCACCATGCCATTGCTGCGTGAACTGCTGCAACTGAACGACACCGCGACCCCCACATGAATCTTGCCCTATTCGATCTCGACAATACCCTGCTTCCGCTGGATTCCGATTATGAATGGGGTCAGTTCCTGTGCCGCATAGGCGCAGTCGATGCCGCGGAATTCACCCGTCGCAACGACGAGTTCTACGCGCAATACGTCGATGGCACACTCAACCCGGTCGAATATCTCGAATTCGCATTCGGCACGCTCAAGCGCTACCCGCGTGCGCAGCTCGATGCATGGCATGCGCAATTTATGGATGATGTGATCCAACCCGCCATGCGTAAGGAAGCGCGTGCGCTGGTCGAAGAACATCGTAGCGCTGGCGACCTGTTAGCCATCATCACTGCAACCAATCGCTTCGTCACCGGACCCATCGCACGGGCATTCGGCATTGAGCACCTGATCGCCGCCGAACCTGAACTAAGCGCCGACGGTGACATCACCGGACGGCTGCTTGGCACACCACCCTTTGGCTCAGGTAAAGTGACGAACACCCATACATGGCTGGCCTCACTGGGCAAAAAGCTTGATGACTTCGATCGTAGTACCTTCTACAGCGACTCTCAGAACGATATACCGCTGCTGTCGGCCGTCACCCATCCGGTCGCCACCAATCCGAACGACACGCTGTCCAAGCACGCACACGCGCACGGATGGCCGATACTGCGGCTGTTTGCTGATTAATCCCAGATGATCAAGAAATTCATTCGTCGCATCCTCGGCGGTTCGCCGAAAGCGGGCAAGGCGACCGAACCCATGGTGTTTGGCCCGGACCAGCACGGCATCGATCTCGACGATGTGTCGCCGAACGCTACCCGAGTCACACAAACGCTTCAGAGAGCTGGGTTTCAAGCGTTTATCGTTGGCGGTGCGGTGCGCGATCTCGTGCTTGGCCTCCAACCGAAAGATTTCGACGTAGCCACGGATGCCACACCAGAAGAGGTGAAGCGATTGTTCCGCCGCGCATTCATCATCGGTCGCCGCTTCCAGATCGTGCATGTGATGTTCGGACAAGAACTGATTGAAGTGACGACCTTTCGAGGTGCATCGTCCGACGGTGCGCCTAAGGATGCCCATGGACGGGTGCTGCGCGATAACACGTTCGGAGATCAGCATGAAGATGCTGAGCGGCGTGACTTCACCATCAATGCCATGTACTACGACCCGGAGCGAGAGGAAGTACTCGACTACCACGGTGGAATGAAAGACATCCGCAGCAAGACACTGCGCATCATCGGTATTCCCGAGGCTCGCTACCGCGAAGACCCGGTGCGTATGCTGCGCGTAGTGCGCTTCGCCGCCAAGCTCGGCTTTTCGATCGCAGGGCCGACGCGCGCGCCGATCAAAGTCATGGCACCGCTCATTAACAATGTGCCTGCTGCTCGCGTGTTCGACGAAATGCTGAAGCTCTTGATGAGCGGGCATGCGCTGGCTTGCCTGCAGCAGTTGCGCAAGGAAGGCCTGCATCATGGTCTGCTGCCACTGCTCGACGTCGTGCTAGAGCAACCGCTCGGCGAGCGCTTCGTCACGCTGGCGCTGGCTAACACCGACGAACGTGTGCGTCAGGGTAAGCCGGTCTCGCCCGGCTTCCTGTTTGCGTCGCTGTTGTGGCATCAGGTGCTCGAGAAATGGAATGCTTATAAAGCGGCCGGCGAGTATCCGATTCCGGCACTCCATCTCGCTGCCGATGATGTGCTCGATGGTCAGACCGAACAGCTCGCGATTCAGCGCCGTATCGCGACCGATATGCGCGACATCTGGGCGATGCAGCCGCGCTTCGAGCGCCGTGTTGGCAAGGCGCCGCACAAGCTGCTCGAGCATCCGCGCCTGCGCGCCGGGTATGACTTTCTGCTACTGCGCTGTGCATCCGGCGAACTGGATGCAGAGATCGGCGACTGGTGGACCGACTTCATGGAGGCTGACGGTCCCGGTCGCGAAACGCTGCTTTCCCAAAAACCCGCTGAGCCCGGCGCGCCTGCCGCCAAGCGTCGTCGTCGGCGCAGTGGTCGCGGGCGCGGTAAATCGAGCGGCGAAAGCACAGCGGAATGACAACGCCGGTCGCGGCCTATATCGGCCTCGGCGCCAATCTGGGCGATGCCGCGCAGTCCGTGCGCGCTGCCATCGCGCTGCTGTCCCATGTGCCAGAGACGCGGCTAAGCGCCCGTTCGTCGCTGTACACCAGCGCACCCATCGAGGCAGGCGGTGATGACTTCGTCAACGCTGTCGTGCGACTAGAAACCTTGCTTGAGGCGCACGCCCTGCTGCACCAGCTACAGCGCATCGAACAGCTTTTCGGACGCGAAAGGCCTTTTCGTAACGCGCCGCGCACGCTCGATCTCGACTTGCTGCTGTACGGAAGCGCAGTGATCAACGATAGCGTGCTGGTCGTCCCCCACCCGCGCATGCACAGCCGCGCCTTCGTTCTGCTGCCCTTGCTGGAACTGGCGCCGACGCTACACATTCCGAACCTAGGCCGCGCAGACGAGTTTCTGGCAGCCGTGCAGGACCAGCCCATCAGCAAACTTGCCGAGGGCGGGAGCACGGCTCCGACCGCGGCGAAGAGTGGTTGATCTGTCATCCCAATCACGTATCATCGACGCCCATGAACTTGGCCAAATACCGCTACATCGTTGTCGAAGGTCCTATTGGCGTCGGCAAAACCAGCCTTGCGCGCCGTATCGCCACGGAGACCGGTGCGCAGTCTCTGCTAGAGCAGCCTCAGGAAAACCCGTTTCTAGAGCGCTTTTATCGCGATTCGACCCGATACGCGCTGCCGACCCAAATGTTCTTCCTGTTCCAACGGATGAACCAGTTACGCGATCTCGCACAACCCGATATGTTCTCGGCACCGGTGGTCTCAGACTTCCTGCTCGATAAAGACCCGATCTTTGCTGCGCTGACGCTGGCCGATGACGAACTCAATCTGTACCGCCAGATGTTTGAACACCTAACCCAGGAAGCGCCACGCCCTGACCTCGTTATCTATCTGCAGGCCGCACCCTCAACACTGGCTGAGCGCATCCGCCGCCGCGGGGTACCCGGGGAATCCGGCATTTCAGAGTCTTATCTGCAACGACTCTGCGAAGGCTACAGCCGCTTTTTCCATCACTATGACGCCTCACCGCTTTTAATGGTGAATGCAGAACACCTGAATCCTATCGAGCGCAGCGAAGATTTCGCATTGCTGATGCAGCGTATCGCGAGCATGCGCGGCAAGCGCGAGTTCTTTAATCGCGGAGAATGATGATGTCTACCCAATCCACGACGATACCGAAGAAAGTCACTGCGAACACGCTGCTGCAGATGCGAGCAAGCGGCGAGAAGATCGCGATGCT
>CAZXRS010000038.1:0-13315 GCA_964642635.1 uncultured Bifidobacterium sp.
ATCTCGCAGCGCGTTCCATATTCCTTCTGTCCGACCGGACGCACCGATACGTTCGCATCACAGCGGAACGAGCCTTCTTGCATATTGCCGTCGCAAACACCGAGCCACATGACCAGCGCATGCAGTGCCTTCGCATACGCGACGGCTTCGGCGGCGCTGCGCATGTCGGGCTCGGTGACGATTTCCAAAAGCGGTGTACCGGCACGGTTCAGATCAATGCCGGTCATGCCGTGATAGTCCTCATGTAAAGACTTGCCAGCATCTTCTTCGAGGTGCGCACGCGTCAGCTGCACTGTTCGCATTTCCGGCTTGCCGTCTTTTTCTACGACGAAGGAGATCGTGCCACCCTGTACCACCGGAATCTCGAACTGGCTGATCTGATAGCCCTTCGGTAGGTCGGGATAAAAATAATTCTTGCGCGCGAAGATAGAGCGCGGCGCGATCGTCGCACCGATCGCAAGGCCGAACTGAATAGCGCGCTCGACCGCGCCCTTGTTCAAGACCGGCAGTACGCCCGGTAGTGCAAGATCCACCGGACAGGCCTGTGTGTTCGGTTCGGCGCCAAACGCGGTCGGCGCGCCGCTGAAGATTTTCGATTCGGTGGTGAGTTGCGCGTGCGTCTCAAGGCCGATCACGACTTCCCATTGCATGGTCATCAATCCTTATCAAACGGCCGGACGGCGGGTGTGCCAGTCGGTGGCGAGCTGGAACTGGTGAGCGATGTTCAGCAGTTTTGCTTCGTTGAAGTAGTTGCCGATCAGCTGCAGACCGACCGGGCGCTTCGCGTTCTTGTCGCCCTGACCGAAGCCGCAGGGAATGGACATACCCGGTAAACCCGCCAGGCTAGTCGACAGCGTGTAAATGTCGGCAAGGTAGTTCGCCACCGGATCATTCGCCTTCGAGCCGAGATCCCACGCGACGGTGGGCGCGACCGGCCCCATGATGACGTCACATGATGCAAACGCTTGCTGAAAATCGTTCGCGATCAATCGTCGAATTTTTTGTGCCTGCAGATAGTAGGCATCGTAATAACCATGGGACAGCACATAAGCACCGACCAGAATGCGGCGTTTGACCTCATCACCAAAGCCTTCGGCGCGGGTCTTGCAATACATGTCCGATAAATCGGTGTAATCCTTCGCGCGATGGCCATAACGCACGCCGTCGAAGCGCGACAAGTTCGATGACGCTTCGGCCGGTGCAATGACGTAGTAGGCTGGAATCGACATCGAGGTCTTCGGCAGCGATACATCGACCAGTGTTGCGCCGAGTTTTTCGTATTCTTTCAACGCCGCTTGAATGGCCGACTGCACATCGGCTGCGAGGCCTTCACCGAAATATTCTTTGGGCACACCGATCTTCAGTCCCTGCAGCGAATCACCGAGGTGGCGCGCGAAGTCTTCTGGATCGCGCTCTATGCAGGTCGCGTCGCGTGCATCGTAATGGGTCATCGCGTTGAGTAGCATCGCGCAGTCTTCGGCGGTCCAGGCCATCGGGCCGCCTTGATCGAGTGACGATGCAAAAGCGATCATGCCGTAGCGCGATACACGGCCATAGGTCGGCTTGATACCGGTGATGCCGCATAGCGCGGCAGGCTGACGGATCGAGCCACCGGTGTCGGTGCCAGTCGCCGCCGGCGTCAGGCCGCCGGCCACCGCCGCTGCGGAGCCACCGGATGAGCCGCCGGGCACGGCCGTCTTGTCCCACGGGTTTTTTACGGGGCCAAAGTATGAGTTCTCGTTCGAGGAGCCCATGGCGAATTCATCACAGTTCAATTTTCCTAGTGTGACCATGCCTGCCGCGCGGAACTGTTCCACCACGCTTGCATCAAATGGGCTGTCGTAGCCTGCGAGCATCTTTGATCCGGCGGTGGACGGCCAGCCGCGCGTGACGAAAATATCCTTGTGCGCGATCGGCAAGCCGGTTAGTTTGCCGGCATCGCCGCTGGCAATTCGCGCGTCCGCATCCTTCGCCTGGGCGAGCGTCTGTTCGGCGTTTATGCCGGTGAACGCATTCAGATCGCTGGCGGCGATGCGGTCGAGGTAAGACTGGGCGAGCTCGGACGCCGAGACTTGCTTGTTCTTCAGCTGGTCGGACAGTTGCTTGAGTGTTTGCATGGGGAAGTCTGCGGTACGGCGGTTGGCCGACAAGGTGTTTGGCAGAGATTATTCGATGACTTTCGGCACCAGGTACAAGCCGTCCTGCACAGCCGGTGCAGGATGCTGATAGTCATCGCGATGATTCGTTTCTGTGATTCGGTCTTCGCGCAGCGGCATGGCGAGATCATTGCGCCACGCGGCGACCGGATGCGACAGCGGCTCGACGCCGCTGGTATCGACAGCTTTCATTTGCTCGACGAGCGCGAAAATGTCGTTCAGCTTGGCGAGCGTGTCCGCCGCCTGCTGTTCAGACAGGTCGAGTTGCGCGAGCTTGGCCAGTCGCGCGATATCGGTCAGGTGTAGGGACATGGGGCGTTCGGGCAGGGCAGCCCGGGTCAGGTGTTCTAAAAATGGCAAAAACTGCAGCGACTGCCGGCTTCCGCATCAACTTCGGTATAGCAAAACTTCGTTCTCTTTTGAGAATTCGTTTTATCGAAGAAAAGTGGGGAAACGCGGGCTTTTTGACGTTTCTGACAGCCAATTCGACCGAGATTATAAGGTAGAATGTCAGGTTAATGACCGCCGCAGGCGCGCGCATTGCGTTGCTTGTGACGATAACGAATTTTTGTCGAAACTTGTCCGTTTCGACACTTCTGGGATCCGCATTCATGTTTTCATTCCTGCGCAGCTATTTTTCGAACGACCTCGCGATTGACCTGGGGACCGCGAACACGCTGATCTATGTGCGAGGCCTCGGCATCGTGCTCGATGAGCCGTCAGTTGTCGCGATCCGTCAGCAGGGCGGTCCGAATGCGAAAAAGAACATTCAGGCCGTCGGTAAAGAGGCTAAGCAGATGCTGGGCAAGGTGCCAGGCAACATCGAGGCGATTCGCCCGATGAAAGATGGCGTGATCGCTGACTTCACCGTCACTGAGCAGATGCTCAAGCAGTTCATCCGCATGGTGCACGACACCAAGCTGTTCAAGCCTTCACCCCGCATCATCATTTGCGTTCCTTGCGGTTCGACTCAGGTTGAGCGTCGTGCGATCCGTGAGTCCGCGCTCGGTGCTGGTGCATCGCAAGTGTTCCTGATCGAAGAGCCCATGGCTGCCGCGATCGGCGCCGGTCTGCCGGTCTCCGAGGCGACGGGCTCGATGGTTGTCGACATCGGTGGTGGCACGACTGAAGTCGGCATCATTTCCCTCGGCGGTATGGTGTACAAGGGTTCGGTTCGTGTCGGCGGCGACAAATTCGACGAGGCGATCGTCAACTACATCCGCCGCAACTACGGCATGCTGATCGGTGAGCAAACTGCCGAGACCATCAAGAAGCAGATCGGTTCCGCCTTCCCTGGCACCGAAGTGCGCGAGATGGAAGTGAAAGGCCGTAACCTGTCCGAAGGTATTCCGCGCTCGTTCACCATCTCTAGTAACGAGGTGCTCGAAGCGCTGACTGATCCCTTGAACAGTATCGTCTCAGCCGTCAAGAACGCGCTCGAGCAGACCCCTCCGGAACTCGGTGCCGATATCGCTGAGAAAGGCATGATGCTGACCGGCGGTGGCGCACTGCTGCGCGACCTCGATCGTCTGCTCATGGAAGAGACCGGTCTGCCGGTGCTCGTCGCCGAAGACCCACTGACCTGCGTGGTACGTGGCTCCGGCATGGCGCTCGAGCGCATGGATAAGCTGGGCTCGCTGTTCTCCTACGAATAAGCCTTGAAAGGCCGCGCACCAGTGAACTGCCAGCGGCTTTTCTTAGTTCCTGATCCACTTCCGGCACGGCGCGCATGCGCGTCTGCCGACCTATTCCTCGGCACTAGCGTTTGATGGAATACAGTCCACCGCCACTCTTTAAGCAAGGCGCTTCTGCGCGCGCCAAGATGCTGCTGTTCGCATTGATCGCTGTCGGACTACTCATGGCCGACGCGCGCATCAAGGCGCTGGCCGCGATCCGGCAGGCCGTCGGTGCCGCGCTCTATCCCGTACAAGTCGTTGCGATGTTGCCGCGTGATGCTTTTTTCGCGAGCGCTGAATACTTCACATCGCTGTCGACTTTAAAAGAAGAGAACCGGCAGTTGCGCGAGCAGCAGGTGCTCAACGCCCAGCAACTGCAGCAGAGCCGTCAGCTCCTCGCCGAGAATACCTATTTGCGCAAGTTGCTCGAAGCCGCGCAGCGCGTGCCGCTGAAGACGGTGATGAGCGAGATCCTGTATGACGCACGTGATCCGTTCTCGCGCAAAGTCATCATCGATCGCGGGAATCGTCATGGCATACAACCCGGTCAGCCAGTCATCGATGATCTCGGTGTGATTGGTCAGGTCACACGTGTTTTCCCCTTCACGTCCGAGATCACGCTGCTGACCGACAAAGAGCATGCGATTCCGGTACAGGTATTGCGCAGCGGTGTGCGCAGCGTCGCCTACGGCCGCGGCCAGACCGGTGAACTCGAGCTGCGCTTCATGGCATCGAACGCGGATATTCAGGTCGGTGACGTGCTGACCACCTCGGGCATTGACGGCATTTATCCGGCGGGGCTGGCGGTCGCGACGGTGATGACGGTGGACACCAAGACCTCGGACGCGTTCGCGCGCATTCTTTGCAAACCCACCGCCGGCGTGTCACGCCATCGCCAGCTACTGGTCTTGCTCGGCGATCTGAACGCAATGCCCCCGCCGCCTCCGGATGAGTCGGCTACCAATGCGGAGCGTACCCGCCGCCCGCGTAAGGAGGCTGCAGAATGATGATGGATCGCGAAAATATTCTGTTGCCGGTGAATCCGGCCTTCATCGCTTTCAGCTTGCTGGCGGCGTTCTTCATGAATCTCTTCCCCTGGGGCAGCTGGGGCTGGGTGCCCGATTTCGTCGCGATGACGCTGGTGTTCTGGAGCATCTACCAGCCGCGTAAGGTCGGTATCGGCATTGCGTTCCTGATGGGGCTGGTGATGGACGTGCACAGTGCGTCGCTACTCGGTGAGAACGCATTGGCCTACACATTGTTGTCATACTTTGCGATCACGATCCATCGCCGCGTGCTGTGGTTCCGGCCGACCGTACAAGCGATGCACGTGCTGCCCTTGCTGCTGGTGATGCAGGTGGTGCAGGTGCTGGTACAGCTGGCTGTCAGTGGCAAGACGCCGGGCTGGACCTATTTCGTACAGAGTTTCGTGGCGACGGCAGTGTGGCCGATTGTCTGCTGGTTGTTGCTGGCGCCGCAGCGCCGCGCGGTTGACCGTGACGATACCCGTCCGATTTGAGTGGTTGCCAGCAACCACGCTGGCATGTAACGAGCCCTGTCCGTGACCGAGATAAAAGACACAGAACGCGAGATACAGCTGTTCCGACTGCGCCTGTCGGTCGCGGGCCTCGTGGTCCTCGTCTGCTTTGGCCTGTTGATGCTGCGATTCATGTGGCTGCAGGCGATCCGCTACAGCGAGTATTTCGAACGCGCCGAAAGTAACCGTATCTCGGTGGTGCCGGCAGTGCCTAACCGCGGGCTGATCGTCGATCGAAATGGTGTCATCCTTGCGCGAAACTACTCTGCGTACACGCTGGAAATTACACCTGCAAAAATTGACCGTTCGCTCGACACCGTGATCGACGAACTTTCAAAGATTGTCGATATCCAGCCGCGTGACCGCAAGCGCTTCCGCCGCCAGATGGAAGAATCAAAGTCTTTCGAGAGCTTACCGATTCGTACCCGCTTAACGGATGAGGAAGTCGCGCGTTTCGCGGCACAGCGTTATCGCTTTCCGGGCGTTGATATTCAGGCCCGTCTGTTCCGCCAGTATCCGCTGGGGCAAACCGCGTCGCACATGATTGGCTATATCGGCCGAGTCAACAAGCGCGAGGCCGAGCGGCTAGAGGAAGGCGAGGACGCAGCCAACTATCGCGGTACCGAATACATCGGCAAGGAAGGCGTCGAGAAGAGCTATGAGCGTGAGCTGCACGGCATTACCGGCTACGACGAGATCGAAGTGTCTGCCGGTGGCCGCGCTAACCGCACCTTATCGCGACACTCGTCCACACCGGGTAACAACCTGATCCTGTCGGTCGACATCGAATTACAAAAGATTGTTGAAAAAGCCTTTGGCGATCGTCGCGGCGCGCTAGTCGCCATTGAGCCCGAGACGGGTGACGTGCTTGCGTATGTGTCGATGCCTACCTTCGATCCCAACCTGTTCGTTGAAGGTATCGACTCCAAAAGCTGGGAAGACCTCAACACGTCGCTCGATAAGCCTCTGTTGAATCGTCCACTCATTGGTTCTTATCCTGCCGGTTCAACATTCAAGCCTTACATGGCACTGGCTGCCCTGTCGCTGGGCAAGCGCACGCCGGAACAGGCTATTTCGGATCCCGGTTACTTCTGGTTTGGCAACAACAAATTCCGAGACGATAAAGAAGGCGGACACGGGCGTGTCGACATGTACCGCTCCATCGTTCAGTCTTGTAACACCTATTACTACAACCTCGCGAACGACCTCGGCATCGACGCTATTCATGATTTCATGAAGCCATTCGGTTTCGGCCAGCTGACCGGAATCGATCTCGATAATGAGCGACGCGGCGTCTTGCCGTCGCAGGACTGGAAGAAAAAAACCTTCAAGCGTCCCGAGCTGCAGAAATGGTATGCGGGTGAGACCATCTCGGTAGGTATCGGTCAGGGCTACAACTCGTTTACGCCGATACAGCTTGCGCATGCGGTCGCGAACCTCGCCAACAATGGCGTGGTAATGAAACCTCACCTGGTGAAGTCGATCGAAGATCCGGCGTCAAAAGCGCGCAAGCTAACGGTGCCGAAAGAAAGCTATCGCATTCCGCTGAAGCAGGAAAATATCGACATCGTGAAGAACGCGATGATCGGTGTGACTAAAGAAGGCACGTCAGCGCGCTCATTCGCGAATGCGGCCTATGTGTCAGGCGGAAAGACCGGTACAGCGCAAGCCGCAGCAATGAGTAAGACGGTGAAATACGACGCCAGCAAGATTGCGGAACGCTTGCGTGACCACTCGCTGTATATCGCGTTTGCGCCGGCCGACAAGCCGAAGATTGCGTTGGCGGTCATTGTTGAGAACGCCGGCTTCGGCGCGGCCGCTGCGGCGCCGATTGCGCGTCTTGCTATTGACTATTACTTGCTGGGCAAGCGTCCGAATGAGGCGGTGGCAAGGGTCGAAGGCGAGTCGGATTTGCAGTCATCAAACCGTGGCGAGAACAAGAAGCCTGAGGCCGCCAAGCCGGACGCCAATAAGCCAGTAGTAGCACCTAAGCCATCTGCACCCGTTGCGCCGCCCGTTGCCCCTGCGGCGCCGGCAACGAAGCCAGTGGCCGCAGCTACGCCGACGGCGACTGCAAACTCCGCAGCCAAGACTGCGCCTGCGACACCGCCCGCGCCTGGCATGCCTAAGGACAAACCGTCGCCCCAGCCAGTCGCGCCTGCGCCGGGTAAGCCTGCTGCGCCCCGTCCTGCGAATGCGCAGTCTGATGAGAGGAACGCCAAATGATTAACGGCTCGCGCGGTATGGTGCTCGATTCAGTCAAGCGGCGGCTGCTGATTTTTGATCGCTCGCTGGCGATCATTGTTGGATTGATTCTGGTACTTGGCTGTCTCGCTGTGTCATCGGCCGGTATGGATTTCCCGGGGCGCTTTGAAGGTCATTTACGCAATATCGCTGTCGGCATCGTCGTGATGTGGATTGCCGCCTTGGTACCGCCCCAAAAGCTGATGCGCTTTGCATTACCGATCTATCTGGTGGGATTGGCGCTGCTCGTCGGTGTCGCCTTATTCGGTCTGGTGAAAAATGGTGCGCGCCGCTGGTTGAATGTCGGCGTGATCATCCAGCCGTCCGAGATCATGAAACTAGCGCTGCCATTAATGCTGGCTTGGTATTTCCAGAAGCGCGAGGGCATGATTCGCTGGCGAGATTTTATTGTTGCCGGCATCCTGACCATGTTGCCCGTTGGTTTGATACTGCGTCAGCCGGATCTGGGCACAGCGATGCTTGTGGTCTCGTCCGGCTTTTTCGTGATCTTCCTTGCTGGTCTATCGTGGAGACTGATCATCAGCATGATCATCGCGGGCCTCGCGAGTTTGCCGCTGGTGTGGTCCATGCTCCACGATTATCAGCGTAGCCGCATCATGACGCTGATTGATCCGAGCTCCGACCCGCTGGGTAAAGGTTTTCACATTATTCAATCCACCATCGCCATTGGTTCCGGTGGCCTCATCGGCAAGGGCTGGCTCAACGGATCGCAGGCCCACCTGGAATTCATTCCCGAGCGCACCACGGATTTTATTTTCGCGGTGTTCTCCGAGGAGTTTGGTCTGCTCGGTAATACGGTCTTACTGGTGCTGTATCTGATGCTGATTGGTCGTGGCCTGCTGATTGCAGCGAACGCGCCGACGCTGTTCTCGCGTCTGCTGGCTGGCGCTATCACGCTGTCGCTATTCACGTACGCATTCGTGAACATGGGTATGGTCAGCGGCATCTTGCCGGTGGTCGGCGTGCCACTGCCATTCATGAGTTATGGCGGTACGGCATTTATGACCTTGTCGCTCGCGGTCGGTACGTTGATGAGTATCCAGCGTCACCGCAAACTGGTACAGACCTGAGATGACGGGCTTGCGCGCATCATCGGCGTATGCCCGCACTTGGCCGCTGTTTGCGGCGCTCTCGTTGGCGGCTTGCACTTCGGTTGACTTGTCAGTTCGCGACCAGCCACGACCAACCGTTAAACCCCTGCCGCCCGTCGCCAGCGCACCTACACCCTCAACGAAGAAGCCCGGCGGCTACTATCAGGACGATGGCCCGGCCGAAGCGATTCCCGAAGGCTTGCTCGATACCCCTGACGCCGAACCTAAGGTCGAGCCATTGCTGAAAGGCCCCAGCAAGCCTTACACCGTTTTTGATCAGACCTATGTGCCCATCACAGATGGTCGTGCCTTTGTTCAGCGTGGTGTCGGCAGTTGGTACGGCAGAAAATTTCACGGTCAGAAAACCGCCTCGGGTGAGATTTATGACATGTTCAAAATGACGGCGGCGCATCCGACGCTACCGCTGCCCTCCTATGCGCGGGTGACGAATCTGCGCAACGGACGACAAGTCATCGTTCGAGTGAACGACCGTGGCCCCTTCCACTCTGCGCGCATTATTGATCTGTCTTATACCGCTGCGCTGAAACTCGATATCGTGCGTGGTGGCAGCGCAGAACTTGAAGTGGAACGACTATTGCCGGATGAGATTGCACGATTGCAGGCAGCTAAACAAAAACCAGCACAAGGTGCGCCGAGTATGTTCGCTGCAAATGATGATCCGATCGCGCGGGCCTTGCCTGTGTCTACACCACAGAGCCCGTCGCCGGTATCGGGCTTTTTTGTGCAGTTCGGCGCGTATGCGCAAGAGAGTAATGCGCTGGCCATGCGCGAGCGCCTGCTCGCCAGCTGGCCGGAATCCCTGCCCACACCGGTCGTGGTACAGAGCCAGGGTTTATATCGCCTGCAAAGCGGACCATTTGGCAGCCGTGAGCTGGCGGGCGATGCCGAGCGACGTTTGCAGCGTGCTGCCCAGATTCAGACAACGGTGGTGCAACGCTAGCTTTACTGAGTCACTCCTTGCCGGACATCTCAAGCGCAAGTGCGTACAGTGCGTTCTTTTTCATGCCTGTGATTTTTGCGGCCAGCGCAGCTGCCTGACTGACCGGGCATTCCTCCAACAATAAAGACAGTAAACGTTTTGCTTCTGCCATTGCATCGGGTGCCGCTGTACTACCTTCGATCAGCAATACAAATTCGCCGCGCTGATGATTCGCGTCTGCGTTGAGCCAGACCATCGCTTCTGACAGCGGGCAGCGATGAATCTGCTCGAACAACTTTGATAGTTCGCGCGCAATCACCACGCGACGTTGCGGACCAAAGGCGCGAAGCAGAGCGTCCAGCGTTTCAGCGATGCGGTGCGGTGCTTCATAGAACACGAGCGTCGCTGCCGAGGTGCTGAATGCTTCAAGCACCGCATCACGCTGCTTCTCTTTCGCTGGTAGAAAGCCGACGAAATGGAACTGCTCGTTCAGCAATCCGCCCGCCGATAGCGCGGCTATGGCGGCTGACGCACCTGCAATCGGAATCACCGTCAGCCCTGCCTGACGAACTTCATCCACGATTCGCGCACCCGGATCGGACACGGCCGGCGTTCCTGCGTCCGACACCAGCGCAATACGATCACCATTGCGTAGCCGCTCAATAATCTTTAGTGCGACTTCTCGCTCATTGTGTTGATGAGCGGCCAGAAGCGGTCGGGACAATCCATAGCGCGACATCATTTGTCCGGTGTTGCGCGTATCCTCACACGCCACTGCGTCCACGATACTCAGCACTTTTAATGCTCGTACGCTGATATCGGCTAGGTTTCCTATCGGCGTAGCGACGACATACAATGCACCGGGAGGAAAGCTTTGCCGCGACAGCTCATCGGATAATGAGATCAGCAGCGCGGGAAAATCGGTCGAGTCGGTAGCAGCCATGGAGATCGAATGTGGAATCATCGCGCAGGACGTGCGCGTAGAGTATTCCGTATTGTACAAAACAGTGTCAGCCCACCATGAAACGCACGACGATTGACATCGGCCGCCTTGCTGAAGATCGAGCGCTGGCCTATCTGCTAGAAAAAGGTTTGGTGCTGGTCGAGCGTAATGTGCGCCACCGGCGCGGTGAGATTGATCTGGTCATGCGTGATGGCACGACGCTGGTATTCATCGAAGTCCGGCAGCGCCGTAGCGACCGATTCGGCGGCGCGGCGGCCAGTATCACAGCGACCAAACGCGCGCGGCTCTGGCGCAGTGCCGAGGTCTATCTGATGCGCTATGCCCGTCCGCCCGCCTGCCGCTTTGATGCGGTCTGTATCGACGGAGATTCGCTGATCTGGCTGAGGCATGTACTAACGGCTTGAGTGCGTCTTTGTAACCACCCTGAAAGAATGCTGGCCTTATAATCTGTCCAATGAAGAAGCAACGCATCCTCGAACATTTCCAAGAGAGCGCCGAACTGAAGATTCAGGCCTCGTCCGTCCTTGCGCAACCGATCGCTGAAGCGATCGAGCTGATGTTCACGGCGCTGTCGAACGGCAATCGCATTCTTGCGTGTGGCAATGGTGGTTCGGCTGCTGAGTGCCAGCGATTTGCTGCCAGACTGATTGGTCGCTTCGAGCGCGAACGCCTGCCCCTGTCAGCGATAGCGCTGTCGACCGATTCGTCCGTGTTGACCGCCATTGGCAATGAATACGGTTTTCACGAGATTTATGCGAAGCAGGTACAGGCCATCGGACAGGCTGGTGACGTATTGCTGGCTATTTCGACCTCGGGTGATTCGGCCAATGTGGTTGCTGCAGTCGAGTCGGCGCTCGAGCGCGACATGCGTGTGGTTGCGCTCACCGGGCAAGACGGAGGCATGCTGGCCAGCTTGTTGACCGATGTGGATGTACATATCAGCGTGCCGCATCAGCGCAGTGCGCGTATTCAGGAAATTCATTTATTGATTATTCATTGTCTGTGCGACGGTATTGATGTCGCGCTATTCGGAGGAGAGATCGAATGACCCCTATTTCCATCACGGTGATCCGTCGCCCGCTTATGGCCATTGTGCTCGGCGCTACATTGGCTTCCAGCCTTCAGGGCTGCTTACCGCTTGCCGTCGGTACGATGGCCGTCGGCACGATGGCGGCGGTCGACCGCCGTACGCTAGGCGCGCAGGCCGATGACAAATCGATTGAGCTCAAGGGTGAGGGGCGCGCATCGAAGATCACTGGCGAGCTCGGGCGCGTCGCTGTCACCAGCTATAACCGTGTGGTGCTACTGACTGGTGAGGTGAAAGATGACAAGATGAAGGCCGAGGTGGAGCAGCAGATTGCCACCTTACCCGGTGTCAAGCGTATCGAGAACGATCTGATCGTTGCGTCGTTGTCGCCAGTCAGCACGCGCTCGAACGATCTCCTGATCACCTCGAAAGTAAAAGCCGCCATCATCGATACCAAAGATTTGTACCTGAGTGCTTTCAAGGTGCACACTGAGCGCGGTACCGTCTATCTGATGGGGCGCGTCACGCAGCGCGAGGGCAAGCTTGGCGCCGAAGTCGCACGCAATGCGGCCAGCAACATCAAGAAAGTCGTTAAGCTTTTCGAGTACATTAGCGAAGACGAGTTGCAGGAGCTGCAGGCCAAGCCGCCATCGGATGAGGCGAAACCAGCTGCGAAGTAAGTACAAGGAACGGTCTTTAAGGCCGGCCCTGACCGCTGGCCTATAATGGCGCTTTATCATTGTTCGAGCAGAAATCGCTATGTCCAAGCACTTTCCCCGCCGCCT
Organism: uncultured Bifidobacterium sp.; assembly: GCA_964642635.1. Classification (GTDB taxonomy): domain Bacteria; phylum Pseudomonadota; class Gammaproteobacteria; order Burkholderiales; family Burkholderiaceae_D; genus Pernthalerella. The sequence continues at coordinate 12,442 of CAZXRS010000038.1, forward strand.
TGGCGGATTGACCATTATTCAGACCATGGCGCTCGTCGCCATACTCGGCGTTGTGTTGTTCTTCGGACTGTCGCTGCTGAAAAAAGAGGCCGCACCGGCGGTGACCTTCAAGACGCTGAGCGGTGAACAGCTGACGACTGAGTCGCTGCGCGGCAAGGTGGTATTAGTGAACTTCTGGGCGACCAGCTGCAGCACGTGTATCGCCGAGATGCCTCAGATGGTCGAGACGTATAACAAATACCGTGAAAAAGGTCTGGAATTCGTTGCGGTCGCGATGAGCTACGATCCGCCGAACTATGTTCAAAACTATTCCGAGACTCGCCAGCTTCCGTTCAAGGTTGCGCTCGATACCGATGGTGCCAATGCAAAAGCTTTCGGCAATGTGCAACTGACGCCGACCACGTTCGTGATCGATAAGGACGGCAATATTCTCAAGCGCTTTGTCGGCATTCCTGAGAGCGCTTCGTTTCAGCAGCTGATTGAGAAAGCCTTGGCTGCCTGACACAGGCATCTTTCAAAAGTAAAAAACCTGCCTTCCGGCAGGTTTTTTTTCGTGCCCGAGCAGCGCCAGTGTTTAAGACACGCCCGCCTGATGCGCCTGCTGGTCAGCGTGATACGAGCTGCGCACCATCGCACCGACGGCGGCATGCGCGAATCCCATTTTCTTCGCAGCTTCTTCAAACATTTTGAACGTGTCAGGATGCACATAGCGGCGTACCGGCAGGTGATCGCCGCTGGGCATCAGGTACTGCCCTATCGTCAGCATGTCGACGTCGTTCGCGCGCAGATCGCGCATCACGTCGAGAATCTCTTCAACCGATTCACCAAGCCCTACCATCAGCCCCTACTTGGAAGGCACATCAGGGTGCAGTGC
>CAZXRS010000039.1:0-13256 GCA_964642635.1 uncultured Bifidobacterium sp.
GGTCGGCAAGAAGTACGAGAACGCCGGCATCGCCAAGGACGGCGCCAAGATGGTGACCGCGGTGGCGTGCTCGCACGTGCCGAAATTCACCGTGGTGATCGGCGGCAGTTTCGGCGCCGGCAACTACGCGATGTGCGGCCGCGCCTACGGCGGCCGCTTCCTGTGGCTGTGGCCCAATGCGCGCATCTCGGTGATGGGCGGTGAACAGGCGGCGTCGGTGCTGGCCACTGTTAAGCGTGATGGCATCGAAGCCAAGGGCGGTAGCTGGAGTGCCGACGAAGAAGCAGCGTTCAAAGCGCCCATTCGCGAGCAATATGAGAAGCAAGGTCATCCTTACTATGCCAGCGCAAGGCTGTGGGACGATGGCGTGATCGATCCGGCAGATACGCGCACGGTGCTCGCCTTGGGATTGTCAGCATCGCTGAATGCACCGATTCCCGAAACGAAGTTCGGCTTGTTCCGGATGTAATTCAACACCTCATTCAGCAAGTAATGAATCAGCAAGCAAACACCGATTGGGTTGCGCGTAGTCTCGCTAGTGTCTGGCATCCGTGTACGCAAATGCAGCATCACGAAACCTTGCCGCTGGTGGCGCTCAGTCATGGCAAAGGCGCCTGGCTGTTTGACCATCAGGGTCATCGGTATCTGGATGCCGTCAGCTCCTGGTGGGTGAATCTGTTCGGCCATGCGAACCCGCGCATCAACGCTGCATTGAAAGACCAGCTCGACAAGCTGGAGCATGCGATGCTGGCGGGATTTACGCATGAGCCGGTAGTGCAGCTATCGGAGCGGCTCGCTGCGAAGACAGCCCATGCGCTTGGCCATTGTTTTTTCGCGTCCGATGGCGCGTCGGCGGTCGAGATCGCGCTGAAAATGAGTTTTCATTTCTGGCGAAATACCGGTCGTGAACAGAAGCGGGAATTTGTCTGTTTGTCAGGTGGGTATCACGGCGAAACGGTCGGTGCCTTGGGTGTGACCGATGTGCCGATTTTTACTGATGCGTATGGCGGTATGTTTAAGAGGGCCCATGTGCTTGCGTCGCCCGCAGCCGTCGATGAAGCCGAGGCATTAAAGCAGATGCGCGATTTGCTCGGGCAGCGTTCATCTCAGATTGCAGCGGTGATTGTTGAGCCGCTGGTTCAGTGTGCCAGTGGTATGGCCATGTATGAACCTTCCTATCTGAAGCAGTTACGCGCCCTATGCGACGAGTTCGCTGTTCATCTGATCGCTGATGAAATCGCTGTTGGCTGTGGACGCACCGGGACTTTTTTCGCGTCCGAGCAGGCAGGTATCTGGCCTGATTTCATCTGCCTGTCGAAGGGTATCAGTGGTGGTTATCTGCCGCTGTCGCTGGTGATGACGACGGATCAGATCTATCAGGCTTTCTATCATCCGGACATCGCGCGCGGTTTCTTGCATTCTCATTCTTACACGGGCAATCCCTTGGCGTGCCGTGCTGCGCTAGCCACGCTGGATATGTTTGAGGAAGACGATGTTCTCGTAAAAAACCGTGAACGAGCAAACAAGCTTGGTGATGCGCTGGCTAAAGTCGCGCAGCATCCGTCGGTCGGCAAGGTTCGTCAACGCGGCATGATATGCGCGTTTGATGTGACGCCGGCCATCAGTGCGGGATTTTCACGGCGGTTTTTTGCCGAGGCCTTGAATCATGAATTGCTATTGCGGCCGATTGGGTCGACCGTGTATTGGATGCCGCCTTATGTGGTGACGGATGAAGAGATAGAGATGCTGGGGGAGAGGACGTTAGAGGTATTGGAAAAAGTCGCTGGATCCCGACCTGCGCCGGGATGACGAATTTTACGCCGCCGCTCTCTGTTGAGTCTGTCGGGCGCAGGCCGGAATCCTGTGCCTTTGTTTTTTAGAAAAAACGACCATACCAACCCATGTTCAAAAAAATCCTAATCGCCAACCGCGGTGAAATCGCCTGCCGCGTCGCAGCCACCGCGCGACGTTTGGGTGTGCGCACGGTAGCGGTGTATTCGGATGCCGATGCGAATGCGCAGCATGTTGCAGCCTGCGACGAAGCGATTCGTATTGGTCCGGCGCCGGCGAAGGAAAGTTATTTGCGCATTGATCGCATCATTGAAGCGGCGAAGATGACGGGCGCTGAAGCCATTCATCCTGGCTACGGATTCTTATCCGAGAACGACGCTTTCGCCGCGGCTTGCGAAGCTGCCGGCGTGGTGTTCATCGGGCCGCCAGCCGCAGCGATTCGTGCGATGGGTTCAAAGTCAGCGGCCAAGGCGCTGATGGAAACGGCGAAGGTACCCTTGGTGCCGGGCTATCACGGCGAGCGACAGGAATCCGACTTCCTGCGCGCACAAGCCGATACGATCAGTTATCCCGTACTGCTGAAGGCCAGCGCAGGCGGTGGCGGCAAAGGTATGCGTATCGTCGAGCGTAGCGAAGATTTTGAAGCCGCGCTGGTGTCGTGTAAGCGCGAAGCGATCAATAGCTTCGGTGACGATCGGGTGCTGGTAGAGAAATACTTGCAGCGACCACGCCACATCGAAATCCAGGTATTCGCTGACACCCTGGGCAATGTCGTGTACCTGTTCGAGCGCGATTGTTCGGTGCAGCGCCGCCATCAGAAAGTGCTTGAAGAAGCGCCGGCACCCGGAATGAGCGAAGCTCGTCGACGCGCGATGGGCGAAGCGGCCGTCAATGCAGCAAAAGCTGTTGGGTATGTTGGTGCCGGTACCGTCGAGTTCATCGCGAATCAGGATGGCAGTTTTTATTTCATGGAGATGAACACGCGGCTGCAGGTCGAGCATCCGGTCACAGAGATGATCACCGGCACCGATCTGGTCGAATGGCAGTTGCGTGTCGCCGCCGGTCAGCCGTTGCCACAACTGCAGCATGAGCTCACCCTACATGGCCATGCTATCGAGGCTCGTGTATATGCAGAGAATCCGGAGAAAGGTTTCCTGCCATCGATTGGAAAACTCATGCATCTTCGGCTGCCGGAAGCCATGCGTTTCACAAACGGTGACATACGCATCGATGCAGGCGTTCGCGAAGGCGATGTGATTTCTCCGCACTACGATCCCATGATCGCCAAGCTGATTGTGTATGGCCAAAACCGCGAGCAGGCGCTGCTCCGAATGAGGCAGGCGCTACAGGCCATTGAGATTGTTGGGCCAGCAACCAATGTTGCTTTCCTCGATAGATTGGTCGTATCGCCGCCGTTTGCCAATGCCGATCTCGATACCGGATTGATCGAGCGGCATCATGCGGCACTCTTCCCGGCGACTACCACGCCGCCACTCGCTGTCATTGCGCTTGCCGTAGCAAAGCTGGCGATACCTGAAGCGATGAGTAGTGATCCGTGGAGCGCGCGTTCAGGATGGCGACTGGCTGGGCATTATGAGCGTAAGCTCAGCTTCACCGCCGATGACATAGGGTGCGAGGTTGAGCTCGAATATCGGCGCGACGGCTGGCTGCTTAAACAGGGTTCGCATCAGGTTGTACTGTCGCAAGTTCAGATAGACCACCCTTCAGTAACCCTTCGAGTCGACGATCAGTGGCTCGAAGGTCGCGTGGTACGTATGGCCGACAGCTTCCATATGTTCTACGGCGGCCATCATTACCAGCTCGACTGGCATGATCCGATCGCACATGCCGGTGAGCATGAAACCGATAGCGGCCGTCTCACTTCGCCGATGCCAGGAAAAATTGTCCAGCTGCTGGTGGAGACGGACATTACCGTTGACAAAGGTACACCGCTGCTGATCATGGAGGCGATGAAGATGGAACATACGATCAGCGCCCCGGCGCGAGGCCGAGTCGCCGAATGGCTGTATGCCGTGGGCGATCAGGTCGCCGAAGGTGCGCAGCTGCTGTCATTCTTGCCGCAAGAGGATTGAGATGAAATTCCCGGACAAGGTCAAACTGGTCGAAGTCGGCCCGCGCGACGGCTTACAAAACGAAAAGGACACCATACCGGCAGAGGTGAAAGTCGAATTGGTTAACCGCTTGTCAGCCGCTGGGTTTGTGAATATTGAAGCTGCTGCGTTCGTGTCGCCGACCTGGGTGCCACAAATGGCCACGTCGGCCGAGGTCATGCAGAAGATTGCGCGTCGTCCCGGCACGATGTACTCAGCACTGGTGCCGAACATGAAGGGATTCGATGCGGCGCTGGCAGCGCGTGTCGATGAGGTCGTGATCTTCGGTGCGGCATCCGAAGCCTTCTCTCAAAAAAATATCAATTGCTCGATCGCCGAATCGATCGATCGATTTCGCGAGGTTGCTGCTGCTGCAAAGGCCAACAAGCTGCGGCTGCGCGGTAGCATCAGCTGCACATTGGGATGCCCATATCAGGGCGAAGTAACCCCTGAAGCCGTTGCGGATGTGGTGCGCCGCATGCGAGACCTCGGCTGCGACGAAATCGATATCGCTGACACCATAGGCGTTGGCACCGCTGGCAAGGTCAGGCACTTATTCGAACAGCTCGGCCATGAGTTTCCCATCGAAAGACTTGCGGGCCATTTTCATGACACCTATGGTCAGGCGCTAGCCAACATCTATGCAGCGCTTGAAGCGGGCGTCTCTATCTTCCATTCATCGGTCGCTGGTCTGGGTGGATGTCCTTATGCAAAAGGCGCAACAGGCAATGTTGCGACCGAAGATGTGCTGTATCTTCTGAATGGTCTGGGTATACACACCGGAGTCGATCTCAATGCAGTTGTCGATGCGGGACAATTCATTTCACAGCACCTCGGAAGAAAAACGGCCAGCCGCGCTGGTAACGCGATGGCGGCGCGACGCACATCGGAGGCCGCCCAATGAAAGACACGCTGAAACCCGGACTTCGTTTCGAGTGGCACACCACGGTTCCAGAGCATTCGGTAGTACCCGTGCTCTTTGCAGAACAGATTGCATTCGCACGCGAGATGCCAGCGGTACTAGCCACCGGCTATATGGTTGGCCTTCTGGAACTTGCTTGCGCGCGCGGCATCTTGCCTCATCTCGACTGGCCCGCAGAGCAAAGTCTGGGTACGCACGTCAATTTTTCTCATCTCGCGGCGACACCTGCCGGCATGAATCTGACCATACGCGGCGAAGTAACGGCCGTCGAAGGCCGGCGTGTACGATTTCGCGTCGAAGCCTGGGACGAACACGACAAGATCAGCGAGGGCGAGCATGAGCGTGCGATCGTCACCGCAGAAAAATTCAACGCCCGGCTCACAGAAAAAAAGCAGCGGGCGCAAGGCTAAGCAAGTGAGCGAGCCCAAGCCGCCCTTTGATCCGCGTACCCACGCCGGACCCTTGCCGACGCCTTGCAACGGCGTGTGTGTGATGGATAGCCAATCCGGCCTCTGTAAGGGTTGCTATCGTTCGCTGGATGAAATTGTCGAATGGGGCGCTGCCTCTGAATCGCGCAAGCGGCAAGTCTGGATAGCGCTCGAATCGCGCCGCGTCGCGCAGTAAGTACGATGCAGCAGTTCGAGACCTACTGTCCGGTCACACCCGTCAGCGGCCCCGCCTATAGCCCCTGGTTCAAGTTGCTGGCAACGGTGCTGAGTTTTGGCATCACCGGCTATGTCATCAGTTTCTTGCTGCGTTATCGGATTGATGCGCCCAGCGTACTGTTACTGGCAGCGGCGATCGTGGTATTAATGATGAGCTATAGCAGCTTTCTGCGCGCCACCGTAACGATCGATGCGCAGGGAATACGTCAGAGCGGTTGGCCGGGTAAACAGGTGCACTGGGGCGATGTGCGTAGCGCGAAGCTGATCGGTTTGACGAGGGCGGGCTGGGTATCGCCGCCGCGCTTGGCAGTGCGCACCGGTACAGCTTTTTATACTTTCAATGGTGGTACAGAAATTCTGCTGAGCGAATTCGCGCATATCTCAGCAGCCTATCAAATGAAAAAATGAAATTTCCAACATCCATGCATGTGCTGGAGCGGGGGTGGCTGTCGTCGAACAATATCGTTTTCGTCGGCGCGCACCGTACAGCCATTGTCGACACAGGGTATTGCACGCATCAGGACCAGACGCTGGCATTGGTGCGTCACGTGCTGAAAGAGCGTCCGCTGGATGCCATCTACAACACGCACCTTCACTCAGACCATTGCGGTGGTAATCATTTGTTGCAGACCAGCTTTACTAACGTACGCACTTTCGTGCCGGCCGCAGAATTCGAGCGGGTGAAGAACTGGTCGCGAATGAAACCTACTTTTGCCGCCACGGGTCAGCAGTGTGATGAATTTCGTGCTGATGGCATGGTACATCCTGGCGATGTCATAGAGCTAGGCGATCTGGAATGGAAGGCGTTATATGCACCGGGCCATCATCCCTATTCCTACCTGCTCTATAACGAGCGGCATGGCATCTTGATTTCTGCCGATGCGCTGTGGGAGCGGGGCTTTGGCGTGGTGTTCCCAGCGCTTGACGGCTACGGTGGCTTTAGGGAAGTGCGCGCTACGCTGGATATGATCGATGACCTGCAACCAAAGTTAGTCATTCCGGGTCACGGACGGCCATTCACTGAGGTGAAGCAGGCGCTGAAAGAAGCCTATTCCCGAATTGCTTATCTCGAAGGCGATCCGGTGCGTAATGCGCAGAATGGCATCAAGGTACTGCTGAAATTTTTGCTGATGGAGCGGCAGCGCATCAAGCTGACCGAGGTACCAGAACTGTTATCCGCCATACCGCTGGTCACTGCCGCCAATCGCAATTACATGCACTATGGGCTGATTCATCTGACCCACTGGGCCATCACACAGTTGCGACGCGCAGGTGCGCTGACGATCGAGGAAGAGTTCCTCGTCAATGTAGAGAGCAAACACTGATCAGGCTGCGTATTCTGGAGAGAACATCGTGAACACGCAGGCATTGTTAAAATCCGTCAGAAAAATAAGAAGAATCCATTAATTGCTGACAGCGTACCCATGATGCCCACGACCAGTGAGGCAGTCAGTAGCGTCCTACTGCTGACGACGATAGCGATAGACGCAAGCACAATCGCAATCTGTAGCAGGCTAGATCCATAATCAAACCAGGGATCCTTACGAAGATTCAGGTCGCGCTCTTCTTCCTCTTCCTTGGCCTTGGCGAGTAGTTCTTTCTTGCCCTCACCGGTTTCTGGTTCGGACTCATAGCGCTCGATGTTTTTCCGGTAGTCGGCGAGTTTCTTTTCGACTTTGGCGCGTGCATCGGCGCTCATTCGTTCGTCACGCGCGAGTGACAGTTCCAGCTCGTCAGCGGCAATCTTGTACTGCGTCTGGCGCACATTTTTTGCCTGATAGAACGAGTACAGGTTGGATGCGGCCAGATTATGTTCCTGCGAGTTTTTGGATGCGTTGTCACCACCGAGATTGGCGATCGCCAGAATCATGGCCAGTATCGATACTTGCAGCGCAGAGCGCGCTTTAAATGGTGTGCCGTGTGCATGCTCGGCTTGTTCGGTGGCCTCCGCGGCTTCATGGGCTTCCATACGATTATCCTTTCTTTTTTTACGAGTTATTCTTTGAAGGCCGAAACTTTGTTTACAAAGTATTCTGTATCGCCAAAGCATGAGCTTGGCAGCCCCTTGTGCTGTTCATAGCTGAGCACCACTTTGCGACCTGCGTTGCTGTTCAGATCATCGATGATCTTCTCGTCGCGTACCGTAAATTCGAATTTTTCGGGGATCGCGCCGGGCATGCTGGTCAGCATTAACTCGCCTTCCCAAGTCTTGCAGAGCCAGCCTTTTTTCGACAATTTCTGCAGTAGCCCGGCCCGCTCACCCGACGAGTATGACCAGTTCAGCACTAGCCAGGTGTAGGCAGCCAGACCGAGCAGTGCGACCAACAGCAGCGAAGTCAGGATAGTGATAGATTTTTTCATCGATAGGACAGGTAAGTCGGCTGTTGCCGCGACCCGCGCATTATACGCAGGCGGTGTTTCGCCCAGAATGCTTAGCGTGGATATCCGCTTACCGTGACGCGCTCACGTGCAGCGACATATTCGCGCTCAAGCCGTGCGACGACTTCGGCGACCGTGGGCACGTCATGCATCAGGCCTACGCCCTGTCCCGCACCCCAGATGTCACGCCAGGCTTTGGCGCCAGTCGAGCTGGCAAAGTTCATCGCGGACTTGTCTGCTTGCGGCAGGTTGTCCGGATCGAGACCGGCCTTGACGATGGATTTTTTCAGGTAGTTTCCGTGCACGCCTGTGAAAAGATTCGTGTACACGATATCCGCTGCCGATGATTCGACGATGGCCTGACGATAGTCTTCGCTCGTATTCGCCTCTTGCGTGGCCAGCCAGCGTGAACCGATGTAGGCAAAGTCAGCGCCCATGGCTTGCGCGGCGAGAACGGCATCGCCAGTGGCGATCGAACCAGATAGCGCGATCGGACCATGAAAGAACTTGCGTACTTCGCCTACCAGTGCAAATGGCGACAAGCCGCCTGCGTGGCCACCGGCGCCCGATGCCACCAGAATCAGACCATCGACGCCGGCCTCCAGTGCCTTCTGCGCGTGGCGAATCGAGATGATGTCGTGCAGCACAATACCGCCGTAGGAATGAATCGCGTCCAGCATTTCCTTGGGAGGCGCGCGCAGCGACGAAATGATGATCGGTATCCGGTGTTTAACGCACACCTCAACATCATGCGCGAGCCGGTCATTTGACTGATGCACGATCTGATTCACCGCGATCGGTCCGATGACGGCATCGGGGTGTGCGGCGCGGTGCGCGGCCAGTGCCTGCTGAATCTCGTCAAGCCATTGATCGAGCATCTCGGCCGGCCGCGCATTCAGCGCGGGGAAAGAGCCAACAATACCCGCCTTGCATTGTTCAATCACTAGCTTGGGGCAGCTAGCGATAAACAGGGGTGAGCCGATGACGGGAAGGCGCAAATGCTGCAAGGCGGCGGGCAAGGCCATAGGTAATCTCCAACTTGTTAGGTCTGCCCGATTATAGGTCACGTCATTCTTTATCAGGATTCTTTGCCAGGGTCTTCAGCCAGTCCATATATCGCACCATCGGCATCCAGCCAATGGGTAGGCCATTGCGGCATCGGATAATCACCCGCCTTTTCACGAGAGATCATTGAGGCGCTGACGCGATGTAGCGTTCAGCAGCTTTTTTTGCAAGGCGCTCGAAGTCAGGTGGAAGAGCAAAGTTACTTTTTATAAGAGAATTCAGGTTTGGCTCCGCCTGCTGCGCTTTGTGCAGATAAGTGCCGACCGATTCGTTGATTTCCCGGCTGCGCTTGCAGTGCTTTAAGAGCGCGTCTCTCAGTGTGGGATTCGATCTCATCCAGATGACCATGTGCTCTAGCGACATCGGTAGCGGAGTCATATCGGCCATGCGCTTGAATAATCCGCCAAGCAAGGATATCCACGAGTGCTCGATGGAGATTTTTAGATAGGCCTCTAGCACACTCTTTTGTAAGAAATCATCCGGCGCATGAGCGATGAGCAGAAGCATTTTCTGATCCGGGTCACGCGCCGATCCAAGCGCTAGCGACCACAGGGCCATGCCGGGAATCACCGCGTCATGATCGGCTGACAGAATGCCCGGTCCCCAACGATCAATGACCTGCTGTACCGATTTAGCGGAACCATGATCGATTTTCGCGAACAGCGTGCGGATAGCCTGAGCGCTGAATTTCTCAGGCTTCTTTTGATCGATAGGGTTCGATCGGACATTGATCGCTGGTTCGCTATGGCCAGACTTCAGCACCTTGTTAATCTCAATGGTGTCGTTTCCCACGAGGGCCACATGCTCGCCGCTTTGATCGCGCAGCAGGTTCCAGCAGTCTCTCGCCGATAAAGGCGGGTAGCCCAGGCGCCTACGTTCGCCTTGATCTCGTACGAGTGCGCGCAGACCCGCGTTGAAATCTTCGGTAAATATGCTCTTCTTGCCCGAGGCTATGACATAGCTTCCCTCAGATTGTTTTGCCGAATCTCTGAACACCCCGGATCCACAGGCACTGTAGACGATGGTGCCGGCAAAGCCCGCATGGATCTGACCGTCATCCACGATCGTTGCCCGCAGGGCGGCATCAAAGAAGTCGGTGGGGAAGACAAGCTTGCCGTCGGCAGCCGTCATCATGTGCATTTTGGCGGGCGCTGACGATGCCGTATGGCTGGCTTTCCCGGATTGTCGCTGTGCTTCTTGTGCGCCTAGGTACTCACGCCGGAACTGGTCGAGACTGTGATCGGCGGATTCGTCGTCGATCTTGCCATGAAGCAACTCGACCTTGATGGTCGAGGCTGCGACTTTTCCATTCGCATTCCACTTCGCGCTGATGCGATGAAGATTCGCAAGTTTTTCTCCGGGCGTCTGTCCGGGCAGGTCTTCGACGAATAGCGTCTCAGCGCGCACCCCGGCCTGAGCGCATTCATCCATAAATTTTTTATGAGATCTGCTGAAGTCGACGCGACTCGTGATCAATAGAAAATCCAGCGTTGTTGTTGCAGCGGGCGCATCAGCGACGGATTCGATGGCGGCACTTGGCTCGACGAAGGCGGTTTGTAGGAAGGGAGGTGAAAGTGGCGGTGTAACAGGGATGGACATCAGAGCCTCGGGAATTTGGATTACCGAGGCTCAGTGCCTGTGAAGTCAGAATCGTTCGGTCATAGTATCAATTGTAATAGCTGTGTTTGTGCTACAACACGTTCCCCCTAGTGACTACCCAGCCGCCAGTTTGTGCGATTGACGTTTGTCGCTCGTGTTTGGGAAGTAGTTTGATTGCCGAGCGCTTTCCGTATCAGCAATCGCCAATGACTGATAGCGCAGCTCAAAAAATTATTCAGAAATGTATTAACTATTAGGCAGTACCTCTTTAAAAAAAGCATCCAGCTGATCACTATCCCAGCCAGTACCTGGCCTTCGGGATGCGAGCCCGAGATGAAGTTTTTTGTCGACATCTAGCATGATCAGGCGCCGGGTTAACTTGACATTACGTGATTCAACCGCCTCGGCGAAAAAGCCTGATAGTTTTTCTCGCAGTACCCGCTCAATGTCATCGCGGGAATGAACTAAGGCCGAGTCGATAAAATCAGCTGCTGCTTCATACCGTCTCTGTTCGAGCAACGATCGCCAAGTATTAAATACTATCTGTTCAGCAGCCTCTCCCGGCGGGCTTGCCGGGATCACAGATGCATCTATCAACGATTCGGTCAGCCACTGAGGTAGACCAGCAAGGAAAGGTGGCATGACAATGTGCCTGAGTGCTAGCAACAGGTCGGCTACAGGCAGGGCTCGTAGCTGAGTGACGGTAAGCGGCTGAAGAAATTTTTTAAATGCATTTTTCAATTCAGGGTGCTTGTCGCATAAGCTTGCCAGCGCGGTTTGACTGTTTGGCGATGTCTTTAACCAATCAAGAAAGATGGCGGATGTAAAAGGGCCGGCACCCGAGTCATATTTTTCAAAGATCGTCGAAAGTAATTTCTCGCTGGATTTCGAAATGGCCCTCTTTACACAAGAAAGAATTTGTTCGGCTGAATCGGGTAAGCCCATTCCATACCGGCCAAGTAGCTCTAGCTTTTCGGCAAACTGGCGTTCAGTACTGTCAGCAATTATCAGTAGGTCATACTCGCTATTCTGCAACGACTGCATGGCTTGTTGGATCACATCCGGACCCCAGAGCTGGAAAAGATGTTGTACTGTCTCGAGCGTGCCGTGCAACAGCTTTGCCCTGAGCGAGTGGACTATTTTTTTTGCCGACGGGGGATTTTGGTCGATGCCAGAAAAAGCGTTGTCCTTCGGCGCCACTTTACTGATCTTCATTACCTCGCCTTTTACATAGGCAATGTGTTCACCGCTAATTTTGCTAACCCTCTCCCAGCATTCATGATCCGATAAAGGCGGTGAATTTTCGCGCTTGCGTTTGCCACTCTCCTGAATCAGATCGGCAATGCTTTCTATGCAATCCGTTTCAAGTGCTGACTTTTTCCCTGCAAGCAGTACATAGGAGCCACCGGAGTTTTTGAAGGCTTGTCGCATATCGCCAACTTTGCAGGAGCCATAAATAATTGTGTCGGAGAAACCGACTGAGCGTTTTCCCTCTGTCGAGGTGATGTTTCGCATGGCGGCATCAAACGCCTCAGTAGAGAAGCAGAGGTCCGGTGCTGAAACGGCCATTGCGTGAAAATCTGGAATCTCTCTGACTCCCTTTGGCGCCGAATAAATATTTCCATGTAATAGCACCACCTTAATTGTCGACCGCGCAATGAAGCCCATGGACTGCCATTCCCTGTTGATCAATTGCAGTCGTTGCAGCTTCTCGCCTGCAGTGTTTCCCTTCAGATCTTCGATGTAAACGATCGTGTATGCCAAGCCGGAAAGTTTGCAACTCTGAGCGAATTCGCGCGCGGTACTTGCCAAGTCAGTACGGCTGGTGACGATCATGAAATCTAGCACCTTGGCTGTCGTCGGCTTTGCCTGAGGGGTGCTTGGCAACGAGGCGTTAATGCCTGAGCTGGACAGAGGGGTGGACACAGGAGCTCCCTTACAAACAGGTAAAGACTCCGGATCAGTAGACTCCTACATTGGCAGAGTTCCATCGCTCAGGCGGAAACCGCCAGAGCTTGGACTGTACCCACCACAAGGATTGGGGAATACTAAGCGTAGCTGCGCGCGTCTTCGATGACCTTGCCGTCGTTCGGCAGTGTGCCAATGGCCTGCAGCGTTACGTTGCCACGCAGCTTGGTCACGTCACGAATGGACGCGATGATGGCGTCTATCTCGGCCAGCGAACCATCCGGATCTTCGACCTCGCAATGCAGTGTCATCTCGTCATTGGCCATTTCACCGGAAACGACCAGGCGAGCTTTTTTGATCACAGGATGACGCCGAGCGATATCGGCGATCTGCGACGGATGTACGAACATGGCGCGCACCTTGGTGGTTTGGTCTGCGCGACCCATCCAGCCTTTGATGCGCGTGTTGGTGCGGCCACACGGCGACACGCCAGACAGCACCGCCGACATGTCGCCGGTCGCAAATCGGATCAGTGGGTAGTCGTGGTTGAACAGCGTGACCACCACTTCGCCGATGTCGCCGCGCGCTACAGGTTCGCCGCTGCCGGGCCGCACGATCTCGACGATCACGTCCTCGTCGAGCATCATGCCGGGATTGAGCACGCCGCCGGTGGCGCTTTCGTAGGCCATGCTGCCAATGTCGGCCGAGGCGTAGGTCTGGAACACCTGCGCCACGCCGTTCTCGCGGAACCAGCTGCGCAGCGATTCCGGCAGCGCTTCCGCGCCCATCACCGCGCGCTGGATGCTGCTGATGTCG
>CAZXRS010000040.1:0-13224 GCA_964642635.1 uncultured Bifidobacterium sp.
CGGTGACGGTGATGCCTTGCACACCGATGGTCGAGAGAGCCTCGCGCACTTCGTCGAGCTTGAACGGCTTGATGATGGCAGTGATGAGTTTCATTTCAGCCTCTTGAAGTGGATCAGAAGTTTTTAGTGACGGTGCCGACGACAGCGTGGGAACCGACGTAGACGCCGTTCCACTTGTAGCCTGACTTATCAGCATCGGTACCGATGTAGGAGATAGCGCCAACCAAGAAGCCAAAGTCCTTGGTCAGACCCACTTTCCAGTCGGTGTAATTCAGGTCAGCGTGGGTTTTGATGATCTGACGACCTGCGTGGAGGTTCAGCGTCAGGCCTTCAGCGAGTGGCTGGTTGACGCCGGCATCGATGTAATAGCTGCCATCGCTGGTCGTGTTACCAAACAGGTCGGTGAGGGCACGAGAGTATTTCAGATACGCTGGACCATAGCCGACCTGACCATACAGCTCAAATGTGTTGGCGTCGACACCGACTAGCTTGTAATCATTACCAGGGTAGTAGTAGAACAAACCGCCGACATCGTAGTTGAAGCCGCCGCCGATGTCGCCACGCTGACCGGCATAGATATCAATTTCGACAGGGCCGTTGAGCAAGATCGGCGTGGTTTGACCTTGCCCCGTTGCCTCGATCCACTTAATCGTCGACATCCAGCTGCCTGCATACAAGCCGGTCGGGCTGTGCGTGTAGTCCACGCCCGCGCTCAGCGCAGAATCTTTCTGCGACTGCGAGATACCGCGATAGCGATACTCAGTGGCGAAGCCCACGTTGTACGCGACAACATGCTCCGGCGTTGCTTCAGGAGCTGCGGCCTCTTCGGCAACAGCCGTGTGGCTGGCGAAGGCTGCGGTGATGGCGCTAGCGATAATGAGTTTTTTCATTGGTTTTCCTCGGTTAAGTAAATAGCTGAATACCTGCCCACGACGAGCGTGTATGCTGGAAGCAACTAAGCAGGACGCGTGCCAACCGGGATCTCAGGAATCACTTGCCAATTTCGCTGATTCCATTAGCATCTGCACCCGAAATCCTGGGTTGTCCCTCTTGAAACGCACCGCGACAGGGCGATCGCCTCAATATGGTGCACGCATCCTAAACTACTCATGAACCCAACACCGAGTTTTCTGCATGAGCTGCAAGACCGCCTCCATCAGGTCATGCAGCAGTCTCCTGCGAAGGATCTGGAGCGAAACATGCGCGCCATGCTGAATCAGGGCTTCGCCGCCCTGGATCTGCTGACACGTGAGGAGTTTGAGACGCAGACCGAAGTGCTCGCGCGCACGCGCGCCAAACTCGAGGCGCTGGAAAGACGCGTCGCCGAACTGGAAGCGAAGCTGAAGTCCTGATCCCGCCGTGGGTCTGGCCGTCCTCCGAAGTCGCGCTCTCGCGGGCATGGCAGCGCCCGAGGTGACGGTCGAGGTGCATGTCGCACAGGGACTGCCCACTTTTACGATAGTCGGACTCGCCGATACGGAAGTCCGTGAATCACGTGACCGTGTGCGTGCCGCGCTGCGCAACACCGGTTTTGAATTCCCCGCTGGCCACATCACCGTCAATCTCGCGCCGGCCGACCTGCCCAAGGAATCCGGGCGCTTCGATCTACCGATTGCACTTGGCATCCTCGCTGCATCGGGGCAGCTGACGACCGATGAACTCGACGACTATGAATTTGCGGGTGAGCTCTCGCTATCAGGCGAACTTCGACCGATACGCGCTGCGCTTGCGATGAGTGTGGCTGTTCACGTGCCCGAGAGCGGCAAGCGGCGAGCGCTGATACTGCCACGCGCGAATGCGGCTGAGGCGGCGCTGGTACCGGGCGCGCAGATTCATCCAGCCGACTCCCTGCCACAGGTGTTTGCACATTTCGCAGCGCGCGATGCGAACGCGCGACTTCCCACGGCGAGCGCACTGGTCGCAGAAGCGAACAGTAGCGCGCCCGATTTTTCGGAGGTGCGCGGCCAGCCCCAAGCGCGACGCGCTATTGAAATCGCCGCTGCCGGCGCGCACAGCCTGCTCATGGTCGGCCCGCCCGGCTCTGGCAAATCGATGCTGGCGTCGCGGCTGCCGGGCATTCTTCCGCCGATGACCGACGATGAAGCACTGGAAAGCGCAGCACTGCAATCCATCGCCGGCACATTCTCAGCGTCACGCTGGAAGCAGCGACCTTTCCGCGCGCCGCATCACACCGCATCGGGCGTGGCCCTAGTCGGCGGTAGCGGTGTGCCGCGTCCCGGAGAAATCTCGCTGGCGCATCACGGCGTGCTGTTCCTCGACGAATTGCCCGAGTTCGATCGCAAGGTACTCGAAGTCTTGCGCGAACCACTCGAGTCGGGCCGCATCACGATTTCTCGTGCGGCACGTCAAACAGATTTCCCCTGCCGCTTTCAGTTCATCGCCGCCATGAATCCCTGCCCCTGCGGCTATCTCGGCCATGCGCGGCGAGCGTGTCGCTGCACGCCAGATGCGATCGCGCGCTACCAGGGAAAAATCTCGGGTCCGCTGCTGGACAGGATCGACATGCAGCTGCCCGTTCCCGCCATGGACACGGCCGCGATGCTTGGAGCGACCGGAGGCGAACCGTCGGCCCCGATCGCGGGGCGTGTCGCCGCTGCACGTGAGCAGCAACTCCGGCGGCAGCACAAGCCAAATGCTTTGTTATCTGCCGGCGAGATCGAGATCTATTGCCGTGCGGATGCCGCCGCCGAAGGTCTGTTGCGGCAGGCGATCGACAAGCTGCACTGGTCGGCACGCGCCTTTCATCGTGTACTGAAAGTGGCGCGCACCATCGCCGACCTCGCACAAGCGGAGTCTATCGGCGCTGTGCATGCGGCTGAAGCGATTCAGTACCGACGCGCTCTGCAAGCGACCACGGATTAAGAACCATTGATTTAACGGCTTCGTGCGGTCTGCCTGCTAAGATCCGTTGATGTTTTTAAGAACCACATCTCTTCTTCACGCCTCATGAGCGACACGCCGGTGTATCTGCAGGGTAGGGCCGCGGTGCGCGTGGTGCTGGTATTTGCGGCCGCTTATTTTTTATCTTATGCAATGCGCGCTATCAATGCCGTGATTGCGCCGGCACTGACTGTCGACCTGCAGCTGACGAATGCCGATCTTGGTTTGCTGTCGTCGGCCTACTTCGTCGGCTTTGGCATCATGCAGCTACCGATCGGTGTCTGGCTTGATCGTCACGGCGCGCGCCGCACCGAGTCTGCGCTGCTGCTGTTTGGCGCACTGGGCGCGGCGATCTTTGCATCGAGTACGACGCTTACCGGCGTCTGGATAGGGCGCGCACTGATTGGTGTTGGTGTATCGGCCTGCCTGATGGCAGCGCTGAAAGCCTACCGCGTGTGGTATCCACCGGAGCGGCAGAGCCAGCTTGGCAGCTGGATGCTGGTGGTAGGTACCACCGGTGCGCTGTCGGCCACGGTACCGGTCGCGATGCTGCTGCCGCTAGTCGGATGGCGCAGCATTTTCTGGGGTGTTGCTTGCGCTTTACTCTTGGCATCGTTGCTGCTGTTCACGCAGCTGATCGATGTTGAACGTTCGATGGCGGCGCATCATCCCGCTGCCCACTCTAACGACACAGGTCCGGGCTATCTCGCGATTTTTCGTGATCCGTATTTTCGCCGCATGGCGCTCCTCGGCGCGGTGCATCAGGGCGGCTTTATGGCAATGCAGTCGCTGTGGGCTGGCCCATGGATGGTGAATGTACTCGGCTTGTCTCTGGAGCGAACGTCTCAGGTGCTGTTTCTGTTCAATTTCTGTCTGATGCTTGCCTATCTGGGTTTGTCATGGTGGGCGCCACGCAGTATTTCTTTCGGCCATCGGCCGGGTCTGCCCGTATTGCGGGTGGTAACCATCGGTCTTTCGATATCCGTGGCTGTGCAGGCACTGATGATCGCGCTTCCGTATTCATGGAGCTGGACTTTGTGGATTGTGTTCGGCATCGTGATTACGGTAACGACATTGGCACAGACGCATGTGAGTCTCGCCTTTCCTCCGGCGTTAGCCGGCCGCGCTAATAGTGCCTTCAATCTCACTTTGTTTATTGGTGCTTTTTCCGTTCAGTGGGGCATAGGCTTGCTGGTCGATATGTTTGTTTCGTTGGGATCGAGCATTGCGTCATCAATGCGCATGGCAGTGGCCTGCTATCTGCTGGTTCAGTTGTACGCGCTGTGGATGTTCATCGGAAACAAGACCCTGATGGC
Source organism: uncultured Bifidobacterium sp. (assembly GCA_964642635.1). Taxonomy (GTDB): domain Bacteria; phylum Pseudomonadota; class Gammaproteobacteria; order Burkholderiales; family Burkholderiaceae_D; genus Pernthalerella. The sequence continues at coordinate 4,218 of CAZXRS010000040.1, forward strand.
GCCATCGCTTGACTCGCACCACACATGAACTACCTTCACGTTACCAATGTGCGACGTGATACGCTGATCACATCATTACGCGTATGACGAGGACAAAAATGCTGATTACTTTCAAGTCCAAGGCCGCTGCCGAAGTACTGATGTACGCAAAGCATGCGAAGCCCATTCTCGACCTGCTCGACAAGCAAGTGGATCGTGGCGTGATCACTGCGGAAGAAACGGCAGGGGCAATTCAACGCATCGAATCTGAGATCGCCGCGCGCCAGCAAACGGAGGCCGCACACGCCCACGATGCGCATGACCGGAGCTCTGACAACAATGACGATGACGATCGAATTCGCGGTGACTATGTCAGCTTCGGTACGCGTGCCTTTCCGCTGCTGGAAATGCTGCGCGCGGCAGACCGCGAGCATGAGTTCGTGATGTGGGGCGTCTGATTGACGCAGTTGCTAACAAGGGCGGCATGGCAGTAGCACCGGACTCCCTCGCCTTCGCATTGTCAGGCACGGCGCGCGCTTTAGCCGATGTAGAAGCCGGTCAAGCGCTGCCGCGCGCGCTGGGCAATGTGTTCGCGATGCAGAACCCCACGGCCGCATCACGCGGCGCGATTCAGGATCTCGCATATCGCAGTATGCGGCGCTGGGGTACTGCATGTGCGTTGCTGGAGGTGCTGGCCGATAAGCCGCCTTCACCGCCGCGATTACACGCGCTCTTATGCAGTGCTCTCGCGTTGCTGTCCGACGATCCTCCACCTTATTCCGCTCACACACTGGTGAGTCAGGCGGTGGACGCTTGCGCTGCCGATAAGGAACTCGCGCGCGCGAAAGGTCTGGTCAATGCGGTGCTGCGCCGTTTTCTGCGTGAACGTGATTTTTTGATGAAGTCGGTGATGCACGATGATGCAGCGCGGTTGAATTACCCAAGCTGGTGGATAGCAGCGATGCGTGAAGCATGGCCGCAGCAAGCCGACGCAGTACTGGCGGCCGGTAATGCGCAACCGCCGCTGACATTGCGTGTCAACTCGCGCAAGACTTCGGTCGAGAACTATCTAAAGACGCTGGCCGAGGCGAACATCGCCGCGACAGCAAGTGGCATGTATGGCGTACAACTCGCACGTGCCATGCCGGTCGCGCACATTCCCGGTTTCGCCCAAGGCTATGCCTCTGTGCAGGATGCCGCGGCGCAGCTGGCCGCACCCCTGATGGACTTGCAGGACGGCATGCGCGTGCTGGACGCCTGTGCAGCGCCCGGTGGCAAGACGGGGCATATGCTGGAACTGGCTGATGTGGATGTGCTTGCGCTAGATAAGGATGCGGACCGGCTGGCACGCGTCGGCGATAACTTGAAGCGATTGTCACTGTCCGCCGAACTGAAGCAAGGTGATGCGAGCTCGCGTGAATGGTGGGATGGTCAGCACTTTGATCGCATTCTTGCGGATGTGCCCTGTACCGCGTCTGGCATCGTGCGCCGTCATCCTGACATCCGCTGGCTGCGCCGGCCTGAAGACAGCCGCCAGCTGGCCAGACTGTCTGCGGTGATTCTGGACAACCTGTGGGACATGCTCAAGCCGGGCGGCAAGCTGCTGCTAGTGACCTGCTCGGTATGGCCTGAAGAATCGGAAGGGCAGGCGCTTGCCTTCTCTGATCGCCATGAAGCCGTCCGTTTGCCCGCCCCGGGCCAGCTGCTGCCCATCGCTGATGGCCTTCATGACCATGACGGCCTGTTCTACGCCCTATGGCAAAAACCCCCGGTTTGATACTATCGCTCAAGTTTTTCCATTGGGCATTGCCCCCGGTTCGAGCGTGATTCGTCGACTTTTCCTGGTTGTTTGTCTGTCATTGTTGCCGGCGACTCTACCTTTGTCTGCACAGGCGGCAGAAGGTATTGAGTTCGTCGATGCTTCGCTCGAATCGACCGACGAAGGCTACCGCCTCTCGTCGAGTTTTTCTGTCGAGCTCACTCGGTCGGTCGACGACGCGTTGTCGCGCGGCGTGCCGCTGTATTTCACGCTTCAGGTTCAGGTGACTCGCTCGCGCTGGTACTGGTTCGACGAAGTCTCGGTCTCGGCGACGCGCAGGATCCGGCTCTCCTACAACGTACTCACCCAGCAGTATCGCGCTTCTGTCGATGGGAGCCTGCATCGCAACTTCAGCAAGCTCGACGATATGCTTGCGCTGCTGCGGCGACCGGGACGATGGATCATTGCCGATCCCGGCGCGCTGGCCCGCGACACGAATTACACGGTTTCTCTGCAATTGGCACTCGACGTTGCTGAATTACCCAAGCCCATCCAGGTGAGTGCGATGGGCAACGATGACTGGCGCATTTCATCGGGCTGGGTCAAGTTCAGCTATCGCGCCGAGGGCAAATGAAGCACACACTTCGCTACCTGCTCATCGCCTCGGCCACCACGGTCGGCGCGCTGCTGTTCTTGCTTGCAGCAGCGAGCGGCGATTCTCAACTGTTTGATTCGTATTACGCGTGGATCCTCGGCGCGAATATCTCTGTTGGTATCGCCTTGCTGTTGGTCGTGTTGTTTCTGCTTGGCCGACTGTACAGTCGCTATCGGCGTGGCCGCTTTGGCTCAAAGCTGATGACACGCATGGTGCTGATGTTCTCGTTTATGGGCATCGTGCCTGTGATCGTGATCTATCTGGTGTCGGTGCAGTTCGTCTCGCGCTCGATTGAATCATGGTTCAACGTTCAGGTAGAGAGTGCGCTTGAATCGGGATTGAATCTGGGTCGCGCAGCGCTGGAATCGTCCCTGAAAGACTTGCAGCTAAAAGCGGTCGGTGTGGCCGGTGAGCTGTCTGAGATGTCGGACAGCCTGATTGCAATACGCCTGCCCCGCATCATCGATCGCAATCAACTGCAAGATACGATGGTGGTCAGTGCCAGCGGCAAGGTGATCGCCAGCTCTGGTTCGGGTGTATCACGCCTGCTGCCGGATATTCCTTCGGCCTCGATGATGTCGCGTGCGCGCGCGACGGACAGCTACGGCATGATCGATGGCGTGCCGGACGGCAGTGCAGGTTCTGCGCATGCCGAGCAGCTCAGGCTGCGCGTGATCGTTGAAATCCGGGGTGACGGTTCACTGTTCAACCTCAGCGGCCAGACGCGCTATCTGCAGGTGATGCAAGCCGTGCCTGAGCAGTTAGCCGCGAACGCTGAGGCGTTACGCATTGCCTACGGCGAGTATCAAGAGCGCTCTCTCGCGCGAGCCGGGCTGCGCAGGTTTTTTCTCGTTACGCTAACGCTGGTGCTGCTGCTCGCGGTCTTTGCGGCGATGGTCAGCGCCTTTTTGCTGGCAAGTGACTTCGCTCAGCCGCTTCTGCTACTGGCAGAAGGTACTCAGGCGGTGGCAGAGGGCAATCTGTCACCGAGACCGATCGTCGCCACCAATGACGAACTCGGCACGCTGACGCAATCATTTAACACGATGACGATGCAGCTCGCTGATGCGCGGGGTGCAGTGGAGCGTAATCGGCGCGCGCTGGAAGACGCGAAAGCCTATCTCGAATCGGTACTCGCGAACATGTCAGCGGGCGTGATGGTGTTCGACGAGCAGTGGCGTCTGGTGACCTTCAACGCGTCCTCTGAGCGCATACTTCAGCTCGATCTGATGCCATTTCTCGGTCAGCCTTTTGCCGCGCTGTCGTCGCTTTCTGCTTTCAGCGAGCCGGTGGTGCGCGCGTTCAGCCGGCTGCATGCGCAATCAGCCTCGGACGAGGAAAGCCAAGAGGCGCGCCACTGGCAGCAACAGATTGAAGTTCCGCGGCATACAGGCGCCGATGATACGGAAGGGGAAATCATTCTCCTCGCACGGGGTTCCCACCTACCTGTCGGCAGCGCTACCGGATATCTGATTGTATTTGACGATATTTCCGACGTGATTTCGGGTCAACGTTCGATTGCCTGGGCTGAAGTGGCACGTCGCCTCGCACATGAAATCAAGAACCCACTAACGCCCATTCAGTTGTCCGCCGAGCGGTTGCAGATGAAATTGCAGCCCAAGCTCGCTGGCGATGACGCGGCTTTGCTTGAGCGGGGTACCAACACCATCGTGAACCAAGTGGTGGCCATGCAACAAATGGTCGATAATTTCCGCGACTACGCGAAGACACCTCCGCCCTTACTGCAGCCGCTGGATTTGAACGGGCTGATTACTGAAATTCTGGATCTCTACGCCGGCGGCGGACTTTCTGACGCGATCCACGCGAATCTTCAGCCGACGCTACCTTTGGTCCTTGGGGATGCAACTCAAATGCGACAAGTGGTACACAACCTCTTGCAAAACGCACAAGACGCGGTTGCTGAAATCAAACAAGCGGGTGCTGAACCGGAAATACGTATCGAGACCGAAGCATTCGAGTATCAGGATGCCGACAATCGACATAAGGTTGCCGTCCGCCTGAGCGTCTCGGATAACGGTTCGGGCTTCGACCCAAAACTGATCTCCCGTGCCTTCGAGCCCTATGTGACATCGAAGCCGAAGGGCACGGGTCTAGGTCTGGCGGTGGTGAAAAAGATTGTCGAAGAGCACGGCGGTCGCATCGAGTTACAGAACCGCAAGGATAAGTCCGGAGCCAAGGTTCTGATTTTATTGATGAAACTCGCCAATTAGACAATTTGACAAGTTTCATTGCAAAAAATACAATTCCAGCAACGTGCTGCGTTGTAATGGTCTAAAGAGGTACACCGATGGCAAATATTCTGGTCGTTGACGACGAAATGGGAATCCGGGAACTGCTTTCCGAGATCCTTGGCGATGAGGGTCATGTCGTCACCACGGCAGAAGATGCGAATGCTGCCCGCGAAATCCGTCTGGCCAATACACCGGATCTGGTGTTGCTCGACATCTGGATGCCGGATACCGATGGCGTGACCCTGCTAAAAGAATGGCAGCGCGATGGCTTGCTGACCATGCCTGTGATCATGATGTCCGGCCATGCCACCATCGACACGGCGGTCGAAGCGACACGGATTGGCGCAATGAATTTCCTCGAAAAGCCTATCTCGCTGCAAAAATTACTGCGCACCGTACAGCAAGGGCTTTCGCGCGGGCAGGAAAATGCGCGCGGCACGCTCGTGCCGGCGGGGAATCGCACCCTGATCAACCAAGACAAAATTTCGCTGGTACCGCAGCTGCAGGCGGCTAATGGCGCACATGGCAGCGGTCTGCCCATGCCTTCGTTCAGTCAGGCGGAGCAGGAGTTTCGCGTACCCTTTGAACTACCGTTGCGTGAAGCGCGCGATGCTTTCGAGCGCGCTTATTTCGAACACCATCTCGCTCGTGAAGGCGGCAGCATGACTCGTGTCGCCGAGCGTACCGGTCTGGAGCGTACGCATCTGTATCGCAAGCTGAAACAGCTCGGCGTCGACACCAGCAAAGGCCACGCGAAGAAAGCCGGATGACGCGTCTCTCGCTGGTGTTTGGCGGAAACCACGCGGCGCGTGAACGCGCCATTGCTGTCGCCGCAGCCAACAGCGTCCGAAGCAGCGCCATCATTGAAGGCATACCTAGCGGCGAGGCCGCATTGGATGAAGTTCCCGCAAATGCTGATTTTGAGCTATTTCGTGTTGCGGCCGGTTGCCCGTGTTGCCACGGCAATCTGACCATGCGCGTTACACTCAACCGCGCGCTTCGACGCCGACCGGAGCGCCTGTACCTGAGCTTATCGAACGCCGCACACAAGGCAGAAGTACTGAGTTTTTTGCAGGAGCCTCAGTATCAGTCGCTGCTTGACATCGGTCCCGAGATTGACTGCTCATAACAACACGGTCGGGTACGGGACTTGCAAATCCGTCTATTGAAATCGCGTCTGAAGGCGCCATCTGCCGTTCAAGGGCCTGATGTTCCAGGCCAGACTGAAGGAGCCAGCATGAACCTGATTTATAACAGCGAGCATTACTCTGTCGTTGAATTTGGTGCAGAGGCCGGACTTGAGGCTATGCGCTTCGGTGGCTATGAAATCCTCGACAAGCCCGCGCGCCGCGAGATCTTTATCGCCGGGCCTCTCGCGGAAACCTTTCGCCAGCATGTGCGCGAGCTGATCGCGAACGAACCGACCGTGGAGGAAATCGATGACTTTCTTGGTAACTACGACTCGCTGATGGCGCAACCCGTCGTGCTACATTAAGTCACTATCATCTAAGTTACATGCCCGCTCCGGCGGGCATGTTCGTTTCAGATGCACGCCAACTCACGTCTCGTCAACAGTAACCAGCCCGGCATTCACGAGCATCTCGCAAAGAATGTAGCCAAGCATGCTTTGTCTGAATTCCAAAAACCTATCACTGCTGCCAGCGAACAAGCCTTTGAACTAGCCCTCTCTGCGTGGAGCGAACATCGCGGCGCATTGATCCTTGACGCCGGCTGCGGCGTGGGTTTGTCAACGCGCCGGCTGGCGACGATGTTTCCCGAGAACTTTGTGATCGGCGTCGATCAATCCGCCGACCGTCTGCAACGCGATGTACGCTGGTCCGGCCCGCCACCGGAGAATTTTTTCACGGTGCGCGCAGATCTGATCGATTTCTGGCGGCTAATGCTGAGGGAAGGCATTCATCCATCACGGCATTACCTGCTCTATCCCAATCCGTGGCCAAAGAAAGCGCATGTGGGTCGGCGTTGGCATGGACATCCGGTCTTCCCGACGATCATTGCGCTCGGCGGGAACATCGAATGCCGAAGTAACTGGAAAACCTATATCGATGAATTCGCGGCGGCGGCTACGCAACTGACCGGCAAAGACATCATCACCCATGCATTGGTCGTTGACCCGTCCGCACCGCTCTCGCCGTTCGAAGAAAAGTATCTGGCATCAGGTCATGCGCTCTGGCGCTGCATGATAGATCTGCGATCAGAGGCGGACGAAGCGACTGCACCACCGGCTTTGTGATACCGTTTCCGCTATTCATCGTATCCAGCAAGGTGTTCCCATGTGCCAGCTGCTCGGCATGAACTGCAATGTGCCGACCGACATCGTGTTCAGCTTTACCGGCTTCGCGCATCGCGGCGGCCGCACCGACGAGCACAAGGATGGCTGGGGCATAGCCTTCTTCGAGGGCGCCGGCGTGCGGCTGTTTGTCGATCATGAGTCAGCTGTTGCTTCACCCGTGGCGGAGCTGATCAAGCGCTACCCGATCAAATCGAAGCATGTGATCGCGCATATCCGCAAAGCGACACAAGGCCATGTCGCGCTAGAGAATTGTCACCCCTTTGTTCGCGAGCTATGGGGGCGCTACTGGGTATTCGCCCACAATGGTGATCTGAAAAATTTTTCACCGGTACTCGATGGCGCATTTCGCCCGGTAGGCAGTACCGACAGCGAACTCGCATTTTGCTACCTGCTGCAGCAATTGCGACGCCGCTTCGGTGATGTGCCACCAGAACTCGACGCGCTGAAAACAGTGATTGACGAGCTGACACGCGAGATCGCGTCGCATGGCGTGTTCAACATGATGCTGTCAGACGGATCCGCCTTGTTCGCGCACTGCTCGACACGACTGCACTACATCGTTCGGCAATATCCGTTCACGCAGGCGAACCTGTCTGATGAGGATTTGTCGGTAGATTTTTCCGAGGTCACAACGCCTAACGACCGCGTGGCCGTCATCGTCACCGAGCCGCTGACCACCAACGAAACCTGGCTGCCCTTCACGCCAGGCGAGCTAAAACTATTCGTCGATGGTCAGCCGGTCAGCTGATCAGAGATTGGGTGCGAGCCAGCGCTGCAGCGTCTCGATATCGACACTGCGGCGCGCGGCCATATCCTTGAGCTGATCCTCGCCGATCTTACCGACCGTGAAGTACTTCGCCTCCGGATGCGCAAAGTAGAAACCGGACACTGAGGCGCCCGGGAACATCGCATACGATTCCGTCAGACTCATGCCGACATCCTCCGCTTCGAGAATACGGAACACGTCGGCCTTTACCGTATGTTCAGGACAGGCCGGATATCCCGGTGCAGGGCGGATGCCGCGATACTGTTCTGCGATCAGTTGCACGTTATCGAGTTGCTCGTCGGCCGCGAAGCCCCACAAATCCTTGCGCACACGCTCGTGCAAATACTCGGCGAACGCTTCGGCGAAACGATCAGCCAGTGCCTTAAGCATGATCGATGAGTAATCATCACCCGCGTCCTCGAAACGCTTCTCATGCTTCTCAATGCCCACGCCGGCGGTGACCGCGAACAGGCCGATGTAGTCCGTAATACCAGAGGCCTTCGGTGCGATGAAGTCAGCCAAGCACTGGTTCGGACGCGCGACACCATCAATCACCGGCTTCTCTCCCTGCTGCCGCAGGCCGTAATAAGTAAACGCCACTTCACTCTTGGTCTCGTCGGTGTAGACCTCGATATCGTCATCGTTGACGCTGTTCGCAGGCAGAATCGCCATCACGCCATTGGCGGTTAGCCATCGGCCTTCGATGATCTTTTTCACCATGGCCTGACCCTCGGCATACACATTGCTCGCCGATTCACCAACCACCGGATCCTTCAGAATCGCGGGGAAGGGACCGGCCAGATCCCAGGTCTGGAAGAACGGCGCCCAGTCGATATAGTTGGCAAGCTGCGCGAGATCGACGTTGCGGAAATGGCGGCGGCCGATGAACTTCGGTTTCACCGGCGCAAACGCGCCGTCGAATTTCAGGTGCATCTTGTTGCGGCGCGCATCATCCAGCGTCAGCATAGGCAGCGCCTTTTTGCCGGCGTGCTGCGTGCGGATACGCTCATAGTCCGTCGCGATTTCGTCGATGTAACGATCGCGCGTTTCCTCAGTCAGGAGAGATTGCGCCACCGATACCGCGCGAGAAGCGTCCGGCACGTAGAGCACCGGACCCTCATAGTTGGGTGCAATCTTCACCGCGGTATGCGCGCGGCTAGTCGTTGCACCTCCGATCATCAAAGGTATCTTGCGCTCGCGGAACCACGGGTCGCGCTGCATCTCTTTCGCGACATGCGCCATTTCTTCCAGCGACGGCGTGATCAGCCCGGACAGGCCGATG
>CAZXRS010000041.1:0-13058 GCA_964642635.1 uncultured Bifidobacterium sp.
AAAACAGCCAATCTTGGCGATGGTACGGCAGATGATCATTGCCGTGACACTACCTTTGACACCGGGCAGGGCGGTAGTACACATTGGACTAAAGTCGTGGTCGGAAGTCGTTCGGGTCCGGAAGGCACTGATGAGACGAAAAATTTTGCGAATTGGTTCAGTTACCACCGGACGCGCATACTGACGATGAAGACAGCTGTTGGGCGAGCATTTAGTCAGCTCGATGGAAATTTTCGTGTGGGCTACTCAACGATCAACGAGCCTGGTATCAGCGTTAGTAGTCAGCGCTTCCTGAAGATACGCGATTTCTCTGGGGATCATCGAAAGAGTTTCTATGACAAGCTCTACTCGGCACAGCCGGAGGGTGGTACGCCACTACGTGCTGCACTGTCAAAAGCCGGTCGACTCTATGCAGGTAAGCTACTGACAGGTAGTGACGATCCCTTGCAATACGCCTGCCAGCAAAATTACACGCTGCTATCGACTGACGGCTACTGGACTGCCGACACCGAATCCGGTAGCTACGGACCTCAGCAGATCGATGGCCTGACCTATGTCGGTAGCCCGGATTCACGCTTGCCGCGCCCCATGTTCGACGGCGGTGCAAGTGCACGTAAGGCACGCATGGCCACACTGACGGTAGAGCCGCGTCATACGGAGTCTGATCCATTCAATAGTGTATTGCTCAGTCTGAAAGTGGATGGAATCAGTCTGATGAATGACTACGCATATATCATTCACGACCGGAGCGCAGATGTGATGGCCGAGGCGATCCAACTGGCCTACTGGATCGCAGCACGCGTCACGCGGCAGGGCTATCGTGCGTATTCAGAAAAAAATATCGTGCGTATTATTGCTCCCTCTGCTGTGGGATCAATATCGAGCACACCAGTTATTGAATCTCAAGGATCTTTCCCTTACACCGTCACCGCATTTGCCGAAGTGACCGGTGGCGGCCTTTCGACCAACACGCTGGCCGATGTCGCTGCCTGGTATTTTGAGAATGATTTGCGTAGTCCTTCCCTGGGTAACTGTGGGCCAACTGGCAAGCTATGCGAAAACAACGTGCCCATCGTTCCGGGGCAGCGCGGTGGCTCGCAGCAGCACATGGTCACGCACACGCTAGGTCTCGGTGCCAGCGGAACGCTACGCTATCGCGACGATTATGAATCTGCCGATAGCGGTGATTATCGCGATGTGATAACCGGAAAGCTCGATTGGCCAGATCCCATCTTCGCGCCCGGCGCCGAGCGCGTCGACGATTTATGGCATGCGGCAGTCAATGGTGGTGGGCGCTACTTTAGCGCACTAAGCCCTGAGTCATTAGCGCGTGCGCTTTCATCGACGATGGCGGCCATACGTGCTTCCACCAGCGCGGCTTCGGCATCGGCCAGCAGTAGTCAGGAGCCCGCCGAAGGAGACAATCTCTTGTTCTCAAGCCGCTATCGCAGTCTGTACTGGGATGGTGAGCTGGAAGCTAGGCGTATCCAAGTCTCTGACGGGAGTCTCTTAGGTAGTATCGATTGGTCAGCCGCCAAACGACTGAAGCAACGTGTACAGCGTTCGTCTGATGATCGCAAGATTTATGTTCCGTCCAGTCAGAGCAAGAACGGGCTAAAGGATTTTCTGTGGGGTTCGCTTGATGCGGCTGAACGTTCATTTTTCTCCGGATGTAGTAGTAGTGCGTCAAACCGACCAAGCCAGTGCGCCCAATTAAACGATGCACAGAAGCCACTTGCGATGGGCGAGAATCTGGTCAACTATCTTCGCGGCCAATTTCAGTACGAGCAGGGTAGCGAAAACCTGCAGCCTCTGTTCCGAAAGCGAGAACAGGTTTTAGGTGCGGCGATTAATGCGCAGCCCTTGTTTGTGGGGCCACCTAACTTTCGCTATGCCGACGCCAATTATGGTGAATATCGCGACAGCATCGCTGCAAAGCGAGCAGGTACGGTATACCTTCCGGCTAACGACGGAATGCTGCATGCGTTTGATGCAAAGACCGGCAATGAGCGCTGGGCCTTCATACCAAGTGGCGCATTGTCTGAACTGTGGCGCCTGGCTGACTTCTCTCTGGCAAAGAATTTCCGTTACTTGCTTGATGGCACGGCAGTCGCCGGCGATGTCTGTCCCCTGGCACCCGCTGCAAAGTGCAGCGCATCGGATTGGCGCACGATACTTGTCGGTGGCTTGGGCGCTGCTGGACGCGAATACTTCGCTCTCGACATCACTGATCCTGAGCAGCCTAAGCTGTTGTGGACACTATCCGCCGATACCGAGAGCCAGCTCGGCTATGCGATCGGTAAGCCTGTCATCACGAAGCGGCGCGATGGTACCTGGGTGGTCGTGATCGCATCCGGCTACAACAACGTCAAGCCGGGTGATGGTCATGGTGTGTTATTCGTTCTGAGCGCAGCCACCGGTACGGTGTTAAATCGCATCGATACCGGCGCAGGATCTGAATCCGATCCCGCCGGGCTTGCGCAGCTGAATGCCTGGGTTGGCAACCCGCTCGACAATACCGCTGAGCGGCTGTACGGCGGCGACCTGCTCGGTAACCTGTGGCGTTTCGATATCAGTGACCCTTTGCCAGAGGGTGCTGCCGGAGCGGTGAAACTTGCGCACTTTGTGCGTAATGGTCTGATACAACCGGTCACAGCCCGGCCGGAATTATCGCTAGTGCGTATCGGGACGCAAGCGATTACTGTGGTCAGTGTCGGTACCGGTCGCTACCTGGGCACCAGCGATGTACAGGACAAGTCGGTGCAATCCGTCTACACGCTACGTGACTCGCTCACATCCGTCGGCCTCGGTGATGTTAGAAGCCTGTCATCGGTGGTGCGTAAGCGACTGATCGCGGATGCTGATGACCGTAGCATCAGTGGCGAAGCTGTCGACTGGCTACTCAACGATGGATGGTATGTCGATCTGGATGCCACACCTGATTCCGGTGAGCGCGTGACCCTCGATCCCGAGCAGCAACTCGGCCTGCTGTCGGTGATTGCAAACGTACCCGACAATAATGCCTGTAGACCCAGTGCTCAGAGCTGGGCCTATGCGTTCAACTACCTGACCGGAAATTTTGTGCCGCTGGCCATCGGTAGTTCGGGGGTGGGTCGTAAGGTTAGCGCTTCATCACTGATCGCAGGTGCAAGGTTGCTGCGGGTCGGCAACCGAGTCGTATCTATCTTGACCGATGACAGCGGCAATATCAGTTCCGTTTCTCAGCCAGCAGATACCGGTGCCGCTCCGGCAGTGCGCAGGGTCGCATGGCGCGAACTGGATCAACAATAAGGCAGATGGCCTGCGCCACGCTGGCGTCGGCCGTGTCGCTGGCCATGTTCGCTGTGCTGCTGCAAACAGCAGCAACAGAGCAATACAGAGAAGAACGACGGATCCCGGTATCAATCGCTCTCGAAAGCGAACGTGTGACTATTGAATCACCTCAAATCATCGAACCGCCGTCGATCTCCCATGCCCATTCCTTGGGTGAGGGTGACACCGGAGCAGACGGGCAGGATAAGTCGACAATAGATGTGTATGTCCCGGCTTACCGACTGACCGAGCGTCCGCAAGTCCTCATTGATATTGATCCTGATTGGCGCTTTCCCGGCATCACGTTGCCGGTGTTTTCAGCGCTACTGCTCATCAATGAGTATGGTGACGTAGATAAAGTCATACTGGAACCACAGCGACTCTTACCCATGGTGGAAGACGACATCCGATCACGATTTCTCATCATGAGATTTGTGCCGGGAATCTTGCATGGCAGGCCGGTGAAGTCTGCACTGCGTATTGAAGTCCGCCTTGAATAGCCCGACCTTTCATGAACATGATGAGTGACCGCATCGAGACAGACAGTTTTGGCGATATTGGCGTACCAGGTGATCGACTGTGGGGGGCGCAAACGCAGCGCTCTCTGCTGCACTTTGCGATATCGACCGAACACATGCCGGTAGAATTATTGCGCGCACTAGCGCAGGTCAAGCGCGCGTGCGCAGTGGTCAATCGTGAACTCGGCTTGCTTCGCGCAGATAAGGCCGATGCAATCATTGCTGCAGCAGATGAAGTCATCGCCGGACGTCACGCCGATGAATTTCCCTTATCGATCTGGCAGACCGGCTCCGGTACGCAGACGCACATGAATATGAACGAGGTGCTGGCCAATCGCGGATCAGAGTTGCTCGGCGGTCAGCGTGGGAAGCGTCGTTTGCTACATGCAAATGATGATGTCAATTTAGGTCAGTCATCGAATGATGTTTTTCCGACGGCGATGCATATCGCAGCTGTCTGTGGCGCTGAGCACAGATTGCTTCCAGCGCTATCGCAACTACAATCAACACTGACTGCCAAGTCGCAGCATTACATGCCACTGGTGAAGATAGGTCGCACGCATCTGCAAGATGCAACACCAGTGACGCTGGGACAGGAGCTATCCGGCCATGTGGCGCAGCTAGATATCGCAGAACAAGCCATACGAGCAGTATTGCCGCTATCGCTCTCGCTGGCGATCGGCGGTACCGCCGTCGGCACCGGGCTGAATACGCATCCGGAGTTTGGTGCGCGTGTCGCACGGGAACTCGCACATCACACAGGTCTGTTGTTCCGGTCGGCCGACAATAAATTCGCGGCACTCGCCGGTCACGAGCCACTGGTCGCCTTACACGGGGCACTGAAGACGCTGGCGTGCGCGTTGATCAAGCTATCCAATGATGTGCGATGGCTTGCCTCAGGTCCGCGCAGCGGTCTGGGAGAGATTTCGCTGCCTGACAATGAGCCTGGCAGTTCCATCATGCCGGGTAAGGTCAATCCCACCCAGCCGGAAGCGATGCTCATGGTGTGCTATCAAGTCATGGGCAACGATACGACCATCAGTTTGGCGGCTTGCTCAGGAAATTTCGAACTGAATGTCGCCAAGCCGGTACTGGCCCATGCGTTGCTGCAAAGTCTGCGGCTGCTTACCGACGGCATGACGAGTCTGGAGGCCCACTGCATACGCGGCATCGTCGCCAATGAACAAGGGATTGCCGAAAGACTGCAAAGCTCTTTGATGCTGGTGACCGCGCTGACACCGCATATCGGCTACGACAGGGCAGCACATATCGCACAGTTTGCACATGCTCACCAACTGAGTTTACGTGATGCAGCGATACATTCAGGGCATGTCAGTGGCGAGCAATTCGACCTATGGGTCAGGCCTGAGGCCATGCTTGCCCCTGCACAAGCATGACCGCTAGCGTGGCATTCCTCGTTTGTACAGATTCACGGCTGCCAACAGAATGATGGCGCCGAGCAGTGATACCACCAGTGATCCCAGACTAAAGTCATTTTGATTGATGGTTCCAGTGCCAAACAAGGGAGCCAGTAGCCAGCCACCCAGCAAGGCGCCAATGATGCCGACGATAATATTCATGAGCAGCCCCTGCTGTGCTTCTGTGTGCATGATGATGCTTGCAACCCAACCCAGAATGCCACCGATAGCGATCCAAATAATGAAATTCATGTTTGCTCTCCTGCGTAAGAGTGAATTCATTGACAGAGTGTGAATTAGGCAGGTGAGCGCAATACTGGTTCACGGGATAGGCGAAGCAGCATCAATCGATGGAGAGCTAGCCCAACTCCGGTGCATGCATGTTGCTGATTCTGGTTTCTTTGGATAAACAGCGGATCAGAAATCATCTTTTTTGGCGACTTGAACATGGACAAAGTACCCAAATGTAGGTCGAACAAATGTCGATCACACTGTGACAGTCTTTCATTTCTACAGCGGGGAGAATCTATGCGCAGAATGATTTTCTGGTCCTCACTCATACTGGTCGCGTCCTTGCTTGGCGGATGCGGCTATAACACGCTGCAGGCGGGCGATGAGCAGATCAAAGCCAGCTGGTCTGAGGTAGTTAACCAGTATCAGCGCCGAGCTGATCTGGTACCCAACCTCGTGAACACCGTCAAGGGTTACGCATCTCATGAGCAGCAGGTGTTAACGCAGGTAACTGAGGCGCGTGCCAAGGTGGGCTCGTTACAGGTCACGCCCGCGGTGCTGAACGATCCTCAGGCATTCGCGAGATTTCAGTCAGCGCAGGGGCAATTGTCCGGCGCCTTGTCGCGCCTGCTGGTAGTCAGCGAGAATTATCCGCAGCTGAAAGCCGACACCGGTTTTCGCGATCTGCAGGCGCAGCTCGAGGGTACCGAAAACCGAATCACGGTGGCACGCAACCGGTATATCAAATCCGTGCAGGAATATAACGTGTCCGTTCGCTCTTTCCCCACCAACCTGACCGCCATGGTATTCGGCATGCAGGTCAAGCCTAATTTCAGTGTTGAGAACGAGCGGGCGATGTCAACGGCGCCTGCCGTGGACTTTAGTAACACCCCACCCAAACAGGAGGCGCCCGCGAATGCGCCTGCAGGCAAGTAAGTTTTTTGTCGCACTGTGTGCGTCGCTGCTATACGCAGCGATCGCTCTTGCGCAATCTCTGCAGCCAGTACCACCGCTATCGGGTCGCATTGTCGACCTGACGCATACACTGTCCGTTGATCAGAGACAATCGTTGGATGTTCAGCTTAAAGATTTCGAGCAGCGTAAGGGTAGCCAGATTGCGGTGCTGATCATTCCTCGCACCGAGCCGGAAACGATAGAGCAATACGCGATCCGAGTCGCCGAGCAATGGAAGCTGGGGCGTCAGAAAATAGACGATGGCACGATTCTCGTCATTGCCAAAGACGAGCGTGCGCTACGCATCGAAGTGGGTTACGGTCTGGAGGGTGTGCTGAATGATGCCGTCAGCAAGCGCATTATCGATGAGATCATCGTTCCTCGCTTCCGCGTGGGTAGTTTCTTTGATGGTATCAACGCTGGCGTCGACGCGATGATTCAAGTGATCGATGGAGAACCTCTGCCCGAACCTGCAAAGGCCGGCGATGGCTCTGGCGGCGCAGGCGCATTCATGCCGCTGCTATTCATCGCCGCGCTTCTGCTAGGCGGTGTGATGCGCAAGCTATTCGGACGTGGCAAGGGTGCCATGATCGCAGGCGGGGTGCTCGGACTAGGCGCCTGGCTATTGTCTGGATTCCTGTTATTCGCCTTGTTCGCTGCAGTGATGGGATGCGTGCTCACCCTGGCTGGAGGACGCATGGGCGGTGGGTGGCGTGGTGGCTCCGGTCCTTGGGGCGGTGGTGGTGGCTGGGGTGGCGATGGCGGCTTTCGTGGTGGCGGTGGTGGATTTGGCGGTGGCGGCGCGTCGGGGCGATGGTAAACGTGCGCCGCTTCTTCGATCATGTGCTCCATGCCTACTGGCACGGGCATAGAACATTCCCCGAACAGGTGCGCCGGCAAATTGCTGAGGCAATCACCCGCGCAGAGCAGGGTCATCTCGGTGAGATCTGTTTCGTGGTCGAGTTCTCGCTCACGCCGCTGCAGCTACTGCGTGGGCTCAGCGCCCGCGAGCGTGCTCTTGAAGTATTCGCCCAACAGCATGTGTGGGATACCGCGCACAACAGCGGCGTGCTGATCTACTTGCTCCTGGCCGATCATGCGGTCGAGATTCTTGCCGATCGTGGCCTGCACCCGGTGGGTGCCGATTTTTGGCCGCAAGCGGCCGAGCGTTTCAGGCGGGCATTCGCGACAAACGAAACAACGGCCGGCTGCGTCGCTGCCATCCACGAGATTGGCGAATTTCTGCGGCGTCATTTCCCAGAGCAGGGCGACAACCCTGACGAGCTGCCAAATCCAGTTCGCGTGCTCTGACGAGCTCCTGTATACAATGCCAGTTTCCGCGAGCCTCCAAAGGGGGAGGTCGCGTATCACTGGCTAATAACAAGAAGGGACATCATGTTCGCAAGAATCGTCGCCGTTGCCCTGGCGCTGTGCGCTGGCTCTGCATGGGCTGCGCCGCTGAAAGTCGATACGGGCAAATCGGCAGTCGCCGCTACCTTCAGGCAGATGGGCGTGGCCGTGGATGCGAAGTTCAACAAATTGAGTGCTCAGATCGACTATGACGCATCGAAGCCGGAGCAATCCAAGGCTAGTGTCGATATTGACGTTGCCAGCTTCGACCTTGGCGATCCCGATTACAACAGCGAGGTTCGCAAGAAGGAATGGTTCAACGCTGCGCAGTTTCCCAAGGCTAGCTTCATTTCGACCAAGATACGTGCGGCTGGCCCCGGCAAGCTGGAGGTGGCTGGTCGCCTCACGCTCAAGGGCAAGACTGCCGATATCAGCTTCCCGATGACGGTAAAAAAGGAAGGTGCTGCGCAAGTGTTCGAAGGCAGCTTTCCCATCAAGCGCCTGGCGTTTGGTATCGGTGATGGCGAGTGGAAGGATACGAGTATTGTTGCCGATGAAGTGATCATCAAATTTCGCGTAGTGGCGCAATAAAACGGGTGCGGTAGCCCGTCATTTTTAGAAGTTCATCCAATTTTTATCAGGGCGAATCATGAATATAAAAAATATGTTCGCAGTCGCATGGCTTGCGCTTATCAGCGTCACCGCCTCTGCTCAGGTCTATAACGTCGAGCCCGGTCACACCTATCCTAGCTTCGAGGCTGATCATATGGGCCTGTCGTTTTGGCGCGGGAAGTTCACGAAAACCAGTGGCAAGATCATGCTTGATCGTGGCGCTAAAACTGGAGGCAGCGTAGAAATCACCATCGATGCCAGCTCGGTAGACTTTGGTCATGCAAAGATGAACGAGAAAGCGCGCGGCGACGAAATGTTTAACGTGGCTAAGTTCCCGACTGTCAGCTATAAGAGCACCGCGCTGAAATTTGATGGCGACAAGCTTGTTGCCATCGAGGGCGAGATGACCATGCTCGGCATCACCAAGCCCATGCCACTCACCATCACGCATTTCAAATGCATGATGCATCCCATGCTAAAGCGTGAAGTCTGCGGCGCTGACGCGCAAGGCCGCTTCGATCGAAGCGATTACGGAATGAACATCGGTCTTCCGCGCTTCTCGCCAGAGATTAAGCTGGCGATTCAAGTCGAAGCGATTAGGGCAGACTAAGATCCGTGAGACATCATTGAAGCGAGTGCTGCGGTATTCGCTTCAATGCATGGGATTCGCCCGCGCGGCTCCCTTGCTACTCGCCGCCTGAGTCGATATCAGGTTCGATTCATAGGCCTGCATTCGCAGCGACAAATCCTGCAGGTTCATCGAAGAACTGCGCACCGCAGGGAAAAGTTGCCGCTCCTCCACCTCGATATGCGCGATGATGGCGTCGCGTAGTTGTTGCATCAGGCCATCGTAAGCAGATTCTCCTGGTTTTAGTTTCTGTAATTGCAGAAGAAATTCGTCGGCTTGATGATGGTCGTCCTCACATCGGGCGATCAGGGCTGGATCGAGATGCTGCACACGTGGATAGAACACAGCCTCTTCCAGTGTCGTATGTCTGTGCAACGCTTCGCAGATCTGAGGTCCGGCCTGTTGTTTCACCCTGTCATCCTCAGTAGACAGGTAACGCTGGAACAGCTGCCGCATGTAGTCATGATCTTGCATTAGCGCTTGCGTTGGGTCGTCCAGTGAAACACTACCATGGGCTCTGGCTGGTGGATTATCTTGCGCCATCGTCATCTCCTTGGTTGATAGCACGGCATGACCCGGCTGCAAGCACACGCCGCTTCGGGCAAAATTAGACGTCAGCACTCACCCAAAATTCCCTAATCATTAAGGAGTTCTCATGCATATCCTTGGCATCTCCGGCAGTCTCAGGAAAGACTCAATCAATACCGCCGCGCTACACGCCTGCAAAGATCTGTTGCCACCCGGTGTGACCCTATCCGTATTCGACCTGACGCCCATACCGCTCTACAATGAAGACGTGCGTGCCATCGGCCTGCCGGCGCCGGTCCAGCAGTTACGTGAACAGATCAAGGCGGCTGATGCGCTGGTCATTGCTACGCCTGAGTACAACTACTCGATACCCGGCGTGCTGAAAAATGCGATCGACTGGGCATCGCGCCCGCCGGAACAGCCATTTGATGGCAAACCTGTCGCGATCATCGGTGCCACACCGGGCGGTCTCGGTACGTCTCGCGCGCAATATCATTTGCGGCAGGTTTTCGTGTACCTGAATGGTCTGCTCCTGAACCGTCCTGAAGTCTTTATCTCAGGCGCGACATCAAAGTTCGATGCCAGCGGTAAGTTGACCGACGCGGCGACGGCAGAAAATCTCGGCAAGATGCTCGTCGCGCTGACCGACGCTGCGCGACGACTGAAGCACTGAAGCAGCTTTTCTGAGTATTGGACTCGACTCTGAAATACTATGAAAAAAATAATAGGCATACTGTGCTGGCTGATATCGTGCGCGTGGACTCATGCCGGTGCGCAGATCATCGACCTGAGTAGCGGCGCACAGATCAGCGAAGCAGCACTGGCGGCGCGTTTGCGCGAGCAGGATGTTGTACTGCTCGGCGAATTGCACGACAATCCGCGCCATCACGCCTTACGCGCCGAGCTGATTTCACGCATCGCGAGTCGTGCTACTACGGTAGTCGCCGAGCATCTGCCTGCAACGGCGCGCGTACGTGTTGATGGCACATTGCAATCCGATCTAGAAGCTGCCGGATTTGATGCGACCGGATGGGCGTGGCCAATGCACCAGCCGCTATTTGAAAGCCTGCGCGCCCAGGGTTTGGCACTGGTCGGTGGCAATCTTCCCAAGGGCTTTTCGAAGCAGCTGATGGCGAAAGGTGAGGCGGCCTTGCCCGCGCCGCTGGCCATTGCCTATCGTGCATCGCCGCTCAGTCCGGAGGCAACCCAGCGTCTTAATCAGGATTTGATCGACGGCCATTGCGGGCAACTTCCCGATCGCTATCTGGCGCCGATGCGGCTGGTGCAGCGCGCGACTGATGCATCAATGGCTGATGCCTTGCTGGGTCATAAACCGGCCGTGCTGGTCGCAGGTAATGGCCATGTACGTAGGGACTATGGTGTGCCGCAGGTGCTGCGCGCGCTGGTACCCACGCTGAAGATTGTATCGGTTGGTTTTTATGAGGACGGCGCCGACCGGCAGGAACTGGTACAGTCTCTTGCTGGTCGTTATGATTATCTGTGGCTGACCGACCGAGCAGGGCGCTCCGATCCCTGCGAAGGCTTCAAATTAAAATAACCATTACCGAGACCTCGCATGTTCAAGTCTTTTTTCCTCGCACGTCGCTGGCTAGTATGGGCATGGCCCGGAGCTGCACTGATTTTCTTCGGGACCTGGTACCAGGTCGAGATTGACGTCGCTATCAATGATTGGTTCGGCAGTTTTTATGACGTGGTGCAGAAAGCCCTGGGCAAGCCGGGCGAGGTCACGCTCGAAGAATTCTTTGGCTTCCTTGCGACCTTCGCTAAACTCGCCGGTACCTATGTTTTGGTAGCGGTGCTGCTGTCCTTCTTCACCAAGCACTGGGTGTTCCGCTGGCGTGAAGCGATGAACGACTACTACATGTCGTACTGGCCGACCCTGCGCCATATCGAAGGCGCGAGCCAGCGTGTGCAGGAAGACACGAAGCGCTTCTCGTCCATCATGGAGTCATTGGGCTCGAATATGATGGATTCGCTCATGACGCTCTTCGCCTTCTTGCCGATACTGTGGAATCTTTCGAAAAAGGTATCTGAGGTGCCGTTGATAGGGGAGGTTGAACATGCACTCGTCTATGTCGCCATTTTGTTTGCGCTAGCCGGTACGGTGGTGCTGGCGCTAGTGGGTATCAAGTTGCCGGGGCTGGAGTTCAATAACCAGCGCGTCGAGGCAGCGTACCGCAAGGAGCTGGTGCACGCAGAAGATGATGCCGCACGTGGCAGCGAGCCGGTGGTGAAGGAATTGTTCTCGCATGTACGGTCGAATTATTTCCGACTGTTTTTTCACTACATGTACTTCGATGTCGCGAAGTTCAGCTATCTGCAGTTCGGCGTACTGGTCCCCTATATTGCGCTGGGTCCTACGGTGGTTGCTGGTGCCATTACGCTGGGCGTGATGCAGCAGATCGTTCGCGCGTTTGGTCGTGTCGAAATGTCCTTCCAGTTTCTGGTGCGTAGCTGGAGCACCATCGTCGAGCTGATTTCCGTGTATAAGCGCCTGCGTGCGTTTGAGGCGCAGATCGGCAACGCTGCAGTCCGTCACGGGTAAAGATGCCTATTCCTGTTTAAGGGTGGAGGAAACAATGCGGACGATGAAATCTTATTCTGGTGGTGCATTGACGATGTTTCTGGCCTGTGTGATGTCGTCAGTGTTCGCGCTTGACGCGTCGCAGGTACCACCGGCTAAACAGACCAAGCCCGGTTTGTATCTGGATGCTAAGGAAGCCCATGCGATTAAGCAGCAGCTCGGCGACAAGGTACTGCTGATCGATATCCGTACCCGCGGCGAAATCAGTTACACCGGTATGGCGACGACCGTTGATGCACATGTTCCGCTATTCGAGCATCCTGCGAATGCGCCGTGGGACGACAAAGCAGGTCGCTTCAAGATGGAATTCAATCATGACTTCGAGAGTGAAGTCGCGCGACGCATGGCGGCCAAGGGTTTAGGGAAGAGCGATACGCTGATTGTGATGTGCCGCTCTGGTGATCGTTCGACCAAAGCCGTCAATCTGCTGTCTGAGGGCGGTTACGCCAAGGTCTACACCGTAGTCGACGGGTTCGAGGGCGATAGCGCGAAAGACGGTCCGAATGCTGGAAAGCGCGTAGTCAACGGTTGGAAGAATGCAGGCCTGCCATGGAGCTACCAGCTGGATAAAGCCAAGATGTATTTGCCGCCGTCGAACTGAATCGGAATGGCATAAATAGCAAAGGCACTGGATCCCGGCGCATGCTGGGATCCAGTGCCTTTCTTATTAGACGTAGTGCTTACTGCTTTACGGCTTCCAGCGCGATATCGATGCGCACTTCATCGCTGACGTGAGGTGCATACTTGCCCATATTGAAGTCGGTACGCTTGACGACGGTATAAGCATCAGCGCCGATAGCATCTTTTTTCTGCATAGGATGTGGCATAGCGAGGAAGCGGGTCACGGTCAGGGTCACTTTCTTGGTGACGCCCTTCAAGGTCAGATCGCCCTCGATGGTGGC